>NZ_QBLR01000104.1:0-11864 GCF_003070835.1 Halanaerobium sp.
TATAAGTGGTGGGGTTAGGCGGATTTGAACCGCCGGCCTACAGATTAGGAATCTGTTGCTCTATCCAGCTGAGCTATAACCCCAAAAGCTATTTATATTTTATAATTATTTATTTAAAATATCAAGTTAAATAATGGGTTTTTAAACTTAAAATTTGCGTTCAACCTGAGCTTCGATCAGCTTTTTTAATTTCTTTTTTGCTTTGTTATCCGGTAATTGATCCAGATATTTATGGACTCTGTTGATAAATTCAAGTAAAATTTCTCTACTTTCTTCCAGAACCCCAGAATTTTTTACATCGAAAATAATTTCTTTAATAATCCTGTCATCAAGTTGAATTTTATTATATTCAGCATATTTGGTTTTGTATTTATCCTTATTAAGCAGTAAAATTACCGGTAGAGTAATTACTCCCTCTTTTAAATCCTGAGCCAGTATCTTTCCGGTAGCTGCCTCATCACCTTCAAAATCTAATAGATCATCCTGAATCTGAAAAGCCATACCTATTTCTAAGCCTACTTTATATAACAAATTAAGTTTTTTACCTCTAATCCCACTTGTATAAGCACCTAAATAACTGCTTAATGCAAAAAGCAGAGCTGTCTTATGACGAATCCTTCTGTAATAATCTCTAATCCCAATCTGAAGATCAAAACGCTTTTCAGACTGTTCAATTTCTCCTTCACATAGAAGTCGAACATTTTTATTCATTTTTCTTAAGGTTTTTTTATCCAGATATTCAAAGAAGATATCAAAAGTTCGGGAAAGCAAAAAATCTCCAATAAAAACTGCTTCTTTTTTTCCGAATTTACGCTGAGCAGTTTCCTTTCCCCGCCTGAGTTCTGCATTATCGATAATATCATCATGGACCAGTGAAGCCATGTGGAGCAGCTCAATTCCACTTCCCAGCTGCAGCATTTTTTCTTTATCATAATCTCCAAATGAAGCTGCTAAAAACATCAAAAATGGTCTCAGCTTTTTTCCCCCACCACTAATCAGATCTTCAACAGCCTGGTTAATTATTGGTCGTTTTGAACTTGTAATTTCTAAAATATTTTCATTTAATTTAGAACAAATTTTCTGATAAAGCTTATCTTCAATCAGCAAATTTCTCACCTTCAATTACATTAAAATCTGAATCATTTATCTCTACAATCTCTTTCAAACCCGAAGATAGATAAACTTCCAGCTCTTCTGTTATAAACATAACATCAACATCTTCCAGATTCTCAATAAATTTCATTCCACGCTCCAGTCCCATCACATAAATAGCTGTAGAAAGAGCATCAGCATCAAAGGAATTTTCACTTATTATACTTACACTGAGCAGATTATTTTCTGCCGGATATCCAGTTTTTGGATCTAAAATATGATGATAAAGTTTACCATCTTCTTCAAAATATCTCTCATAGTTGCCTGAAGTAACAATTGTCTTATCAACAGCATCAACAATTGCCATTACATTTCCTCGACCCTCTCTTGGATCCTGGATTCCAATCTTCCAGGGTGAACCATCAACTTTGTTACCGATAACAAGTACATTTCCACCCAGATTTACAAAAGCATGATCTATCTCGTATTCCTGGACAACTTTTTTCACTTCTTCAGCTGCATAGCCCTTGGCAATACCCCCCAGATCAATTTTTACTCCAGCCTTTGTTAACTCTGCTGAATTATCATTTAATCTTAAATGTTCATAACCTGTATTGGCTAAAGCATCTTTGATCTCAGACTCCTCAGGGACAGCAGCATTTTCTGTCCCAACCCCCCAGAGTTCAACCAGAGCTCCAATTGTTGGATCAAAATCTCCAGCAGTTAATTCTGCATATTCCAGTGCCTTCTCTAATACCCTTTTACTTTCTTTATCAATTTCAATTTCAGTTTCTGGATTATTGTTCAGCTGATAAATATCACTTGTTTCTATGGTTTTACTCATCAAATTTTCAATTTCTCTGATTCTTTCCATACTTTCTTCAACAGCAACTTCTGCATTTTCTCCATGGGCCCGCATCTGGACCAGAGTATCCATCAAAAATACATTATCTTCTGCCTGGGGAATGTCTTCTCCATTATTTCCACAGGCTGTTAAGAATATTAAAGATACTGCAAGTATAGTTAAAAAAATTGTTTTTTTGTTTTTGAACAAAGTATCACATCCCATTTATTAATAGTTATTCTATAATAAAGTTAATTTTTACACAAGATAATAAAGACTAATCCCGGGTAAACCACTTACATTTTATCATAAATGCTTAACTTTGCAAATAACTATTCTGAGTAATTCACTAAGAAATTTGCAATTTATTTTTATTATGCTATAATTATAATGTGATAAAAATAACTCATGACTTTTTTTAGTAATCCATGTGAAATTATATATTAAATCTTAATAAAACCGGTCATGAAAAAATTACTCTAATAAAATTTAAGAAATACAAATATTAAAGGAGGTAAAAAATTGAGTAATAACATTATAGTACTTGGAGCAGGATATGGTGGAGTAACCGCTGCCCAAACTCTCCATAAAAAGTTAAAAAAACACCCTGACTCTACAATTACTCTCATTGACAGGAATTCGTATCATACCCTGTTAACAGAATTACATGAGGTGGCAGGTAAGAGGATTGAAGAAGATGCTCTTGAAATTGATTTAGAAAGAATCTTCTCATCAACTCGAGTCAATATAGTTCAGGACGAAATCAACGATATCGATTTCGAAAATCAGATTTTAAGTTCTGATGATCACCAGTACAGCTATGATTATTTAATTATGGGAGCCGGAAGTAAGCCAAGCTCCTGTGGAGTTGAAGGTGTAGAAGAACATGCCTTTACTCTCTGGTCAATGGATGACTCTAAGTCTATCAGAAGACATGTTGAAAAGTGTCTACAGGAAGCACGAATGACAGATGATCAGGCTGAAAGAAAGGAACTGCTTTCATTTGCAGTTGCCGGTGGAGGTTTTACCGGTGTCGAAATGGTTGGTGAATTAATTGAATGGCTTGATGAATACAGTAAAGAATATAATATCTCGCGAGATGAAATAGAAATTTATAACTTTGAAGGTCTTGATCAAATACTTCCAAATCTCAGTGATGAACTGGTTAAAAAAGCAAGTAATTATATGAGAAAGAAGGGAGTTAATGTTAAGACAGGTGAGTTTGTCGATAAAATAGAAGAAAATAAATTAATTTTAAATGATGGCTTAGAAGTCAAAGCTCGAACCATCATCTGGACCTGTGGGGTAGAGGCAGCTGACTTTGCTGCAAATTCTGGTCTGGCTACAAGTCGGGCAAATAGAATTAAAGTTAATAAATATCTGCAGACAGAAAGTTATTCCAATGTCTATGCTATTGGTGATAATGCAGCAGCTCCCTGGAATAATGATCAGATTTTACCTGCTTTAGTGGAATCTGCACAGCAGACAGGTGAATGTGCAGCTAAAAATATTATAGCTGATATTAAAGGTGGCTCCAAAGAAGAACTTGAAGCTAATTTACACGGAGTAATGGTTTCAGTTGGAAGCAGCTATGCAGTAGCTGAAGTAATGGGCTTATCTTTAACAGGAATTCCAGCTATGTTTATGAAACATTCTGTTAACATGTTCTACCGCTTTGAAATTGGTGGATTAAAAGAAACTTACAGTTTAATTACTGATTATATGAAAGAACAGGCTTCTCACAAAGGATTACTGCCAAGTCTATTTGGTTTTGTCAGTGAGACTTCCAGATCACTCTGGCTGGTTCTTTTACGTGTTTTTGTTGGAATCATGTGGCTGTATGAAGGTTATACTAAAGTAAGAGATGGCTGGCTGCAGAGTGGAGATTATCTGGTTTCTGGAGCTTCATCATCACCGATTGGCGACTATGCTGTCGGCTGGTATGTCTGGTTAAACGAGGCTGTAATCTTTAAGTTCCCTCTCTTCTTCCAGACTGTTGTAACTTTAAGTATGATCGGAATCGGGCTCTCTTTAATCTTTGGTTTATTTGCAAGTCTGGGTGCCTTAGGTTCGGCTGGATTTTCAGTTAACTTTTTACTGGCCGGTCAGTATGCACACTGGTCCAGTGACTGGCCCGGACACTTTAGTCCCCTATTCTGGTTCTTCTTTGCTTCAATTGCTTTAATCGGTTCCGGACGCTCCTTTGGCCTGGATTATTATGTTCTGCCCTGGCTGAAGAGTAAAATCTGGAGTAGACCAAAAGATAAAGATCAGGATCTGCAGAAAGTAGTTAAAAAGTAAATTAACGATTAATTTATTCTTGATAAGTAAATTAAATAAGAAAAAAGCAGGAGCTGAGTTAAAGCTCCTGCTTTTTTTATCTTTTATTTGTTTTCAGCAGCAGTTTTTCTTAATAAATAATTCTAAAACAAATATTTTAAGCTAACTAAAAAATAATCTATTCTATTTCTGGCTCCATAAAATAATTTTTTAAGTTTGCCCTGATTCTGCTGCAGCCTCTTTTCGTCTAAAGCAGCTGCAAAATAAAGGCGATCCGAATGATTTTTGCCCGTAGCAAAGCTAAAAGCATTGTAGACATCTACAGCTTTAAAACCACTATTTTTAAGCAGTCTTAAAATAGTTTCAATTTTATATCCCCGCTCACTGTGAGTCTCTTCAAAACAGGGAAGCTGGTCATTATCCGGACAGATTTTTAACTTCACCTGCCATAAATTCTCTTTAGCCTTTACAATATCCTCCCAGAAGCATTCATAACTATCTCCCTCAATCACAAATGATTTTTCTTCAATAGTATTAATTCTGCCAACTGAATTCATATCGAAGATGAACAAGCCATCATTATTTAAAGATCGAGCAGCACTTTCAAAACAGCCCTGCAGTTGATCAATATCAGTCAGATAATTAAGGCTGTCAAAAAAAGAAACAATTAAATCAAATTTATCCTTAAAATGAAAATCAGTCATGTTTTGAGCTTTAAAGTTAACAGTTAAATTTCTCTTATTTTGTTGCAGCTGATAGAATGAATTGTTATTTTGGACATTAAAGTTACTAAATTTTTGCGAGTTATAAAGTTCAGCCTCTAACTTTTCGGCAGCTTTAGAAAGCATCGCTGAAGATAAATCGAGAGCCGTGATTCTATTCAGTGACTGCATCTCAATTAATTTTAGAGTCATATTTGAAGTGCCGGAAGCAAGCTCCAGCGCTGACTCAGGCTGGTGCTGATAATATTTTAATAAATCCCCTAAATAGCGAAACCAGTAATTATAAGGAACATTTTTCATTACATCATCATAAATTTCAGCAAAATATGTGGTATAACTCTGCTCCATTTTTAGCCCCTATCTTTTGCCAGCTGCATTAAAAAATCAAGATATTCATAAACTTCTCTGCTTCCTTCTCCAGTCTGGGCAGAAAAGAAAGTAAAATTATCTTCATCTGTTAGATTTAATTCTTTATAAATCAGTTTTTTCTGTTTGAATTTTTTATTGTTGGAGATTTTATCTACCTTGGTGGCAGCAATTAAATAACTTAAGCCACTGGCCTGCAGCCATTCGACCATCATTTTATCATCTTTAGTTGGTTTGTGGCGGCAGTCGATAATTTGAACAACTCCGATTAAATTTTCACGATAGTTTAAATAGGTATCAATTAACTCAGCCCAGTCATCTTTGACTTTCTGCGGCACATTTGCAAAACCATAGCCGGGTAAATCAACCAGGTAAAACTTATCATCAATATTAAAATAATTAAGAGATTGGGTCCTGCCGGGAGTATTACTTGTCCTGGCCAGCTTTTTCTGCCTGGTGATTCTGTTGATTAATGATGATTTACCAACATTTGAGCGGCCGCTAAAGGCTACCTCAGGCTGCTGCAGCCTGGGGCAGTCTTCATATTTATAGACACTTTTATAAAATTCAGCATTACTGATCTGCATGATTCTCATCCTCTAATAACAGGATATCCATTACCTCATCCATATGGGAAACAAAAGTTACATTTAAACCTCGGGTAATTTCTTTTTCAATTTCTTTAAATTTATTTTCATTTTTCTTAGGTAAAATAAAGTTATTAATTCCTGCTCTGCGGCCAGCCAGTATTTTTGTTTTTAAACCACCGATCGGCAGCACTCTACCTCTTAAAGAAATTTCTCCAGTCATTGCATAATCGCCGCGAACTTTACGCCCTGTTAGAGCTGAAGCAAGAGCAATTGCAATTGTAATTCCTGCAGATGGACCATCTTTAGGAACTGCACCCTGAGGAACATGAATATGGATATCATATTTCTTATAAAAACCATCAGTCAGATTTAATTCATTCTGCTTGGAGCGGACATAACTTAAGGCTGCCTGGGCAGACTCTTTCATTACATCACCTAAAGAACCTGTTAGGGTTAATTCTCCCTTGCCGGGAACAACAGCTACCTCGATATCCAGAATATCTCCACCTGCCTGGTTATAGGCAAGACCGGTAGCTACCCCAATCCTATCTTCCAGATCACTTTCCTGATGTTCATAATCTGCCAGTCCCAGATATTTTTCTACACTGTTGACTGCAACCAGAGCCTTATGATCTCTACCTTCAACAAACTCCTTTGCTACTTTACGGGCGACAGCAGCCAGTTTGCGCTCTAGATTTCTTACGCCTGCTTCTCTGGTATATTCTCTTATTACCTTTAAGATAGCATTTGAAGAAATATTAATCTGATCTTCTTCTAAACCATGATCCTCATAAATTTTAGGCAGCAGATGTCCTTCCGCAATCTTTAGTTTCTCATCTTCTGTATAGCCGGGAATCTCAATTAGTTCCATTCTGTCCAGAAGTGGTGCTGGAATAGTGTGAGCCACATTGGCTGTTGTCACAAATAAAACCTGAGAAAGATCAAACGGTACTTCCAGATAGTGGTCTCCAAATTCCTTATTCTGCTCTGGGTCTAGAACTTCAAGCAAAGCGGATGCTGGATCTCCTCTAAAATCTGAACTCATCTTATCAACTTCATCCAGCAGAAAAACTGGATTTTTGCTTCCGGCATCACGCATAGCATTAATTATTCTACCGGGACGGGAACCAATATAGGTCCGGCGGTGACCTCTAATTTCTGCCTCATCTCTAACTCCACCTAAGGATAGACGGACAAAATCCCTGTCCAGAGCTCTGGCAATTGAACGTCCAAGCGAGGTTTTACCAACACCGGGAGCACCTACCAGACATAAAATTGGACTCTTTTTAGCTGGAGCCATCTTGCGGACTGCCAGATATTCTAAAATTCTTTCCTTGACATCTTTTAAACCATAATGGTCTGTTTCTAAAATCTCCTCTGAATTTTTGATATCAATTTCTTCTTCTTTTTCTTTATTCCAAGGAAGATCTAAAACACAGTCTAAGTAATTACGAATGACTGTAGCCTCAGGTGACATATTTGGTGTTCGATCTAACTTTTCAATCTCTTCTTCCACTTTTTCAGCCACATTTTCCGGCAGATCAGCCTCTTCCAGTTTTTCGTAATACTCTTCTATTTCATCGCTTGAACTCTTATCTTCGTCAAGCTCATCCTGAATAACCTTCATTTTTTCTCTTAAATAATATTCTTTTTGATTTTTTTCAACTTTCTTTTTGACTCTTTTATTAATATCCTGCTCAATTTTTAAGACTTCAATCTCATCCTGCAGCAGGCTCAGCATTTTTTCCAGCCGCTGAATAATATCTGTTGCCTCCAGCAATTCCTGGAGCTGCTGATATTTCAACTCAACCTGCGAAGAAATGACATCAGCCAGCCGCCCGGGCTCTTCAATATTACTTGCTGACATAATTGTTTCAGCTGGCAGATTGCGGTTATATTTAATATATTTTTCAAACTCTTTAACTACAGTTCTCATTAAAGCCTTAACATCAGTAGTAACCTCAACTTTTTCTTCCGGTCGACTTTCTGCTTCTACCAGAAAATATTCTTCTGTGTCAAGATAATCAATAACTTCCGCTCTCTCCAAACCCTCTACAACCACTTTGATCATGCCGTTAGGAAGCTTAACCAGCTGCTTTACCTCAGCAATTGTGCCAAACTGATAAATATCGTCTATCTCAGGCTCCTCTACTGTTTCATCCTTCTGAGCAGCAATAATAATTTTCTTTTCCTCCATCATTGCTTCCTCAAGGGCAGCCACAGACTTATCTCTGCCTACCAGTAAAGGAATTACCATATGTGGAAAAACAATTACACCCCGTGATGCAAGTAGAGGTAGTTCCATAACTTCTTTAATTTCATTTTCTTCAGACATTTATTTTCACCTCTATCAATTATATTTAAAAACTTTATTCTGATAAATTCATCTACTTTAATAATTCTGGATTCTTTAGTTTTCCCCTCCAAAATCATTCAAAAAAACGAAAGAGATAATACCACTCACTCATCAGGAGTAATATTATCTCTAGATCATCTCTCATAGCTTAAGAATATTAAAGAGTATACTTTATTTAATCTTTTGGCTGTTAAGCGCTTTCTTCCTCTTCCAGACTGTCATCCTCAATCTCCAGAATAGGATCAGCATTTTCTTCTATAACTTCTTTAGTAATAATACACTTTCTAATTTCAGGTCGTGATGGTAACTCATACATAATATCTAAAACAGTATTTTCAACAACTGATCTTAAACCTCGAGCACCAGTATCACGCTCTAAGGCCTTAGCAGCAATTGCTATTAGAGCATCATCTGTAAATTCAAGCTCAATATCATCCATTGCAAAGAACTTCTCATACTGTTTTACTAAAGCATTACGAGGCTCTTTCATGATTCGCACCATATCTTCTTCCTCAAGCTGATCTAAAGTTACCTGAACCGGCATTCTACCAATAAATTCAGGGATCAAACCATAGTGCAGTAAATCCTGAGGCTGAATATGCTTTAGAGTATCTCCAATATTTTTATTCTCTTCTTTAGTTTTGATATCAGCACCAAAACCCATTACCTTTTCGCTAATGCGGGAGTCAATTAATTTCTCCAGACCATCAAAAGCTCCACCAGCAATAAAGAGAATATTGGTTGTATCTATCTGAATAAATTCCTGATGAGGATGCTTACGCCCACCCTGTGGCGGCACACTGGCAACTGTACCTTCTATAATTTTAAGCAGGGCCTGCTGTACTCCTTCACCGGAAACATCTCTAGTAATCGATGTATTTTCTGATTTGCGAGCTATTTTATCAATTTCATCAACATAGATAATACCCTTTTCAGCTTTTTCTACATCATAGTCAGCAGCCTGAATAAGTTTAAGCAGAATGTTTTCCACATCTTCTCCTACATATCCAGCCTCTGTTAAAGATGTAGCATCAGTTATTGCAATTGGTACATCAATTATTTTAGCAAGAGTTTGAGCCATCAGTGTCTTACCACAACCAGTAGGTCCAACCATCATTATATTACTCTTTTGTAATTCAACATCGTCAACCATCATATTGGAGTTGACACGTTTATAATGATTATAGACAGCTACTGATAAAGATTTCTTGGCTCTTTCCTGACCTATTACATATTGATCTAAATATTCTTTTATCTGTTTGGGCTTTGGAACACTTTCAAATTCAAGTTCCAATTCCTCGTCTAATTCTTCTTCTACAATTTCATTACAGAGCTCTATACATTCATCACAGATATAGACTCCTGGACCGGCAACTAATTTCTTTACCTGATCCTGGCTTTTACCACAAAAGGAACACTTTAGTTCCCCATCTTCGTGATCGTGATCGCCAAATTTGAACATTATATCACCTCTCGGGCTAAATTACTTTTCCTTTAGTTCGTTACGAGTAATTACTTCATCAATCAAACCATAATCTACAGCTTCTTCTGCAGTCATGAAGTAGTCTTTTTCTACATCCTGAGCAATTTTTTCTGAATCCTGACCTGTGTGTTTGCTGAGAATATTGTTCAGCAATTCTCTAATTCTCATTAACTCTTTAATGTGGATTTCAGCTTCAGTTGCTTTTCCCTGTGCTCCACCGGCTGGCTGATGAATCATAACTCTTGCATAAGGAAGAGCATAACGCTTTCCTTCAGCACCAGCAGCTAAAAGCAGGGCACCAGCACTTGCAGCCTGTCCCATACCAATTGTTACAACATCAGGTTTGATATACTGCATTGTATCATACATAGCCAGAGCTGCAGTTACTGAGCCGCCCGGACTGTTTATATATAAATATATATCTTTATCTGGATTATCTGCTTCTAAAAAGAGCAGCTGTGCAATAACAGTGTTTGCTACATCATCTGTTACTGGTGAACCCAAAAATACAATTCTATCCTTTAAAAGTCGGGAATAAATATCATAAGATCTTTCCCCACGATTAGTCTGTTCAACTACCATTGGAATAAGGCTCATCGTTTAAAACCTCCCTTTATTTTTTTGTACCTGGTACCCGAAAACGATTTTTGTACCTGGTACCTGTATATAATTATATCTAAATAGCTAATGAAAAACAGTTATTGTTTAACATTCTAATCAAAATTTAATTATTTTCGATTAAGAAATCAATAGTTTTTTGTCTTCTGATATCTTCTTTGAGCTGAGAAAGCTGTCCCTGCATCTGCAGAATAGCTTTAATTTGTTCTGGATCCTGATCATGCATTTCTGCAATCTCATTTACCTCATCTTCGATCTCGTCATCTGTAACTTCAATATCTTCTACATCAGCAATAGCTTCCAGAACTAAAAGTTCCTTTGCTCTCTCAGAAGCTGTTTCTTTATTCTGTTCTCTCCAGCCTTCTTCGTCCATACCCATATACCCAAGGTAATCTTCTACATCCATACCCTGCTGGGAAATAGACTGAGATAAACGCTGGAACATTTGATCAAGCTGCTCATCTACAAGAGTATCAGTCATATTAACTTCAGCGTTTTCACTTGCTTTTTTAATTAATTCTTCTCTAAAGTTATTTTCAGCTGAATTTTCTTTCTGCTCAGCTAATTCTTCTTCAATGCTAACTCTTAATTCTTCCATTGTTTCGTAATCACTTGCTTCTTTAGCAAAGTCATCATCTAATTCCGGTCTCTGCTTAACTTTAATTTCTTTAAGGAGTACATCAAAGGAAGCATCTGCTCCAGCAAGATCATCTGCATGATAATCTTCCGGGAATGTTACTTCTACAGATTTTTCTTCTCCAACCTTCATTCCAACTAACTGTTCTTCAAATCCTGGAATAAAGCTTCCGGAGCCAATTTCTAAACTGTATTCTTCTGCAGAACCACCAGGGAATTCTTCCCCATCTACATAACCGGTAAAGTCAATAATTGCAAAATCGCCATCCTGCAGTTCTTCACGCTCTGCAGTAGTTAGCTGGCTGTGTTCATCCTGCAGTTTTTCCAGACGCTGAGCAATTTCTTCATCTTTTACATCAGTATCTTCTTTTTCAATACCTAAACCTTTATAATCACCAAGTTCAACTTCAGGTTTAACCTCTACTATTGCAGTGAAAGTAGCAGCCTCTCCCTTGGAGATATAAAAATCTTCTATATCAGGCTGTGCTACAGGCTCAATATCTGCTTCCTCTACAGCTTCACTGTATCCCTGAGGAATCAGAATATCAAGTGCATCTTTATGCAGAACTTCTTCCCCAAATCTCTGTTCAATAATTTTGCGGGGAGCTTTACCCTTTCTAAAACCAGGAATCTCTATATCTTTAACTACCTGACGATAAGCCTGCTCAAGTGCCTCATCTACCTGATCACTTTCTATTTCAACTTCCAGTTTAACTTTATTACCTTCCAATACTTCTTTTTTTACTTCCATTAATATTCCTCCTAACTGATATTTAAATAAAACTTTTAAAAAAACTCTCTATATGTTAATAATCCCCGATCTGGCACCGGGCCAATATCGGGGGTCAATGACAGAATTATTAAATGGTGCGAAAGG
>NZ_QBLR01000105.1:0-11858 GCF_003070835.1 Halanaerobium sp.
ATCGCCTTCTACGATTTCAAATTCTACTTCCTGACCTTCTTCAAGGTTTTTGAAACCTTCTTCTTCAATAGCTGAGAAGTGTGCGAACACGTCGTCTCCGTCTTCTCTTTCAATAAATCCAAAACCCTTTTTTCCATCAAACCACTTAACTGTTCCTGTGTAAATCATTAAATAAATTCCTCCTAATTAATAACAATGGAAATCGAACTTGTTTTTTTCTCCATCTCCCATAGTATAGCATTCTGATATATCCCTGTCAAGGATTAACTTAAATTATTTATAAATTGTTTTGTTTTTCTCTTTTATTCTCTATTTTTCTATCTTATATAATAGTAAGTTAATGTCTGTATTCAGGTGGAGTGGCCAGATAAGAAATAATCACAGAAGCCAGTGGTAAAATTAAAACCATTAATAAAATTTCTCGATAACCATTAAAATGATCAAAGGCCAGTCCAAACGGTAGTGGTCCTAAAGCTGACCCAATAACCATTGCTGTAGAAAAGAAACCCCTGATACTACCAAGATGCTTTTTTCCAAAATAATTTGGCAGAATAACTGAAGTACTGACTCCATCAAAAGCCATAAAGGAACCGTGAACCACTGCATAAATTAAAAAGGCACTTCTACTGTCAGCTTTGATCAGCAAAAATACTGCTGCCACCAGCAGCACAAAATTAAGAGCTTTAATTATACTGGCCTTAAATCGATCCAGAAGATAACCACCTAAAAATGTAAGGGGAAATTTGACTACTGAAGTAATACTTAAAATATAGGCAGCAAAAGCTGCATTAAAATTTTTCTCACCAATAATTGATACCATATGGAAGGTCATCCCTGTATTAACCATGGAGGGTACAACAATAATAAAAATCAACATCCAGAATTCTTTGGTCTTCATTGCCTGTTTTAAGGTCCAGGGGTCATTACTGATATGTACCTGAGGTGCAAACTTTTCACTTACCCTGTCTTCTTCCTCTTCCTCAAGACCATCTATTTTTAAGCCAATGTTCTCCGGGCGATTGCGGACAAAAAACCAGCCCAGAGGTACCATAATTAAAAACAAGGCCGGAAACCAAGGTTCCAGCAGAGTAAAGTGTTGAAACCAGTGAGCGGCTCCAGCCAAAGTTTTCTATGTAGTGGTCAATAAATATGGAAATCGAATAAGTCTGTCCTGGCCCACTAAAAAAATAGGCCAGAGCAGCCATTACCAGTACTACCCAGCCGTAGTAAAATTCCGTTTTAATTGGTTCTTTTTCTCTCTTTAAATTTAAATTCATAAATACTAATCTCTCCCTGTCTAATTTATTATCTGGAATATACTATATCATTTCAAGCAAAGATGTCAATTAAATTAATTTACTTCTTAAAATAATATCGTATAATAAGAACAGGTGGGGAGACAATAAGTCCGATATTTCAAGAGAGAAACAGCAGAGAGAAATTATAGATTCTATTTTAACTTTTATGGAATAATTTTAAAGGTCTTTTTTGCTTTCTAAATTAAAGCTCCCAGATTCAAAGAAGTCAGCCACAAGATCAGCAGTTTCTTCCTGGAAATGAATATCTTTATGGCCATAAGGTAAAACTATAAAATCTTTTAACCCAGGAATTTTAACAGATTCTACTCTGATCCGACCATCATTTTCTTTGACCAAGAGCCTGCCTAAAAATAAATTGCTGTTGTTCCCTGCAATTGCTGCCATTTCAAAATCTTTAGCTGCTGCCAATTCCAATTTCTTAACATGATTAATTTCGATTGAACTTAAAGTCTTAAAAACACTCGTAAATGGCTTAAAATGCTTTTTCGCAAAATAAGCAAGCTTACTGCCTTGATTGGGAGAAGCTATTAATACTATTCGCCCAATTTTATTTTTATATTCAGTAACTGCTAAAAACCTTCTGATTAAAAGCCCGCCTGTGCTGTGACCAACAAAATTTATTTTTGCATCTGTTTCAGATTCTGCAATAATTTTTTCTACTTCTTTTTTAAAAAGCGGCAGGACTGATTTTAATTTTTTAAATGTTAAGGGCAGATTGATCGTAACTACTTCAAAACCCCTTTTCTCTAATTCAGCTTTTAAAACAAACATATCTTTTTCAGTTTTAAAATAGCCGTGAACTAAAATCACTTTTTTCTTCACCCTTCTGCCCTCCCATTTTTTAATTAACTCTTTGATCTTCAATAACAGCAGCAATCAACCTCGAGGTCAACTGTGTTACTTTCTGCTGTTCGACTGCTTTCTCGTTGTTATTTATTGTCACAGAAATAGTATAAACATCACTATCTTTACTTTTTTGTACAAGTTGAGTAAACTGCAGCACTCCCGGCTCTGAACCACCCTTAAATTCAACCAGGTTATATTCGTTTTTATCAACTAAACCCGGATTGATTTTTATTTCCGGTGCATCTTTTAACTCATAAATCATCTCAGCTAACTGTTCAGTGCTGAAATACCATTCCAGCTCTTCAATTAAAATAGGTTTATCTCCTACTTCAATATTATTAAGTTCATGACTGGAAAGCTCATTTAAGATTTCTCTCTTCTCTTTTAAATTTGAATTTAAATATCCTTCTCTTAACTGATCGTCATCAGAAAATTTTAGGATAAAAAATTCTCTAGTCTTTAAGAAAGGAATATTAATATCTTTCAGTCCACTTTCTAGGTTTTCTCTACCCAGAAAATCTATTAAGTGATCTGTTGCCGTATTTTGACCCTCCTCGGGGCAAGCCCTCTAGGTTTGCGAGCAGACTTTCACTCTATCACCTCATTTTTATTTTCTTATTAACTATATTAAACTAATGTTAGTTTTCTCCTTTATTTAGCCCGTTTTCAATTTTGCTTGAGCCTTAAGCTTATCTCTTTCAATTTCAACCTGCTTTTTATTAATTCTTTCAAATAAGATTTCAACTTTATTAATTTTTCTACCAGCATTCAGCTCCAGGTAATTCCAGTCGGCTGCTTCCAGATTTAAAATCTCAGTGATCTTTGCTGTACTAAAAGGTAAAAAAGGCTGCAGTAGATTTCTTAAGTTAGCAATTGCTGCTGTACAGCTGTAAATTGTTTCTCTACACTTAGCCGGATTATCTTTTCGGCTGAACCAGGGTTCTTTTTGATCAAAATACTTATTTAAATCCCTGACCAGACTGAATATAGCTTCCAGAGCCTCTTTAAACTCTGTATTTTCAATTTTTTCTGCAGTAATGCTGTAAGTACTTTTTAATTTATCAGCAATCACCGGGTCAATTTCAGCCTCAGGTATTTTACCATCAAAATATTTTTCGATAAAGACTAAATTGCGGTTGACAAAATTACCAAATGCAGCCAGCAGTTCTCCATTATGATTGTTGATAAATTCCTCCCAGGAAAAGTTGCTGTCTCTTTTTTCAGGCCCATTAACTGTCAGGTAGTAACGGATAGAATCAGGATTATAATTTTTTAGAAAATCCTTAACCCAGACTGCCCAGTTTTTACTGGTTGAAAGTTTACGGCCTTCAATAGTTAAATATTCACTGGAAACTATATTTTGTGGTAAGTTAAGATTTCCTTGAGCAGCCAGCAGTGAAGGCAGAATTATTGTATGGAAAGGAATATTATCTTTTCCATGAATATAATAAGATTTGCATTCCTCCTGCCAGAATTCTTTCCAGTCAGCATTATTTTCAGCTGCCCATTTTTGACTGGCTGTTAAATAGCCGAGTACAGCTTCCACCCAGACATAGATTTTTTTATGACTGTAGCCTTCAAGTGGAACTTCAATTCCCCAGTCCAGGTTACGGCTGACTGCTCTATCTTTTAAACTTTCTTTAAGATATTTCTCGGTCAATTTAACTGCATTACCACGCCAGACCTCTCTATTCTGCAGAGTTTTTTCAATATTAGATTCAAGTTCTGATAAAGCCAGGTAGAAATGTTCAGTTTCTTTAACCTCTGCTTCTGCCCCGCAAATTTTACATTTTTTATCCTTTAACTCAGCTGCTTCAATCATTGCTGAACAGCTCTCACACTGATCACCCCTTGTGGGCTCTTCACATTCCGGACATTTACCAACAACATAGCGGTCAGCTAAATACTGATCACACTCTGAGCAGTAAAGCTGTTCAACTTTCTTTTTGTAAATATATTCTTTCTGATAGATCTCCTTAAAAAATTCTTTTACTTTCTGATGATGAAAAGAATCATCAGTTCTCGTATAAAGATCATAAGTAAACCCCAGTTTTTCAAATGAATCTTTAAACTCTCTATGATAATTATCTGCAATTTCTTTCGCCTCAACATTTTCCTCTTCTGCTCTCAAAGCTATAGGTGTCCCATGACAGTCACTTCCGGAAACATAAAGCACCTTTTCTCCTCTTAATCTATAATATCTGGCTAAAATATCACCAGGCAGCAAACTTGCTAAGTGGCCTAAATGCAGAGAACCATTGGCATATGGCCAGGCACCACCAATAAATATAGTCATTTTAATACCCCTTTCGTTTTTGAATATTTGTAATCTATAAAACTCAAACTAACTTTACTTTTTTCTGATATTAAAACAAAAAACTCCCACCCCCTAGTAAAATACTAGAGGACGAGAGTTGAATTCACGTGGTACCACCTCAGTTTTGCCAATCACCTCACGGCATCAGCCTCAAAGAGTACGACATTAAATGTTTATACTCCGGCACTATAACGGGTGCTCCCGGTGTAATCTACTACCTTTTGGATTTGATACACAGCTCCAGAACCATTTTCAATTGAATCTGCAGTATCCCTTCTCAGCAGCAGGATTCTCTGTAAAAGCTTCCTCAATTTACTCTATTCCTTCTTCACTTTTAGATTAAGTTTTCAAAATTATATTACATTAAATTTAAAAAGTCAAATAATCATTCCTGTTCCCAGTGATTTTCGCCAATAATTATTTCTTCAATTATTGCCTTAAAACTGTTCTCTTTTGGGCTGCAGGCGTAAACTCCAACCTGAATTTCATCAAAATCCTGCTGCAGATGGGTAATTCGCATCTGTGACCATTTTCTGCCATCAAAAGAATTTTCAATTAAAAAATCTTTTCCTCTTTTACTGACTCGATACCAGATTGCATTAATTTCTGAACTTATATCTTCTGTAGCCCAATCTGAATAGCCAAGATTGGTAACTACAGAGCCCAGCCGGCTGATTTCCTGATTTTCATATTCTGTAGAAATTTTAATCCAATTTTTACTGTCCAGTCTAAGCATTATCCCACACTGATCATATTTATCCTGCGGTTCAAATTTAAATTTAGCAGCAAATGAAAAATCGTCTTTAAGACCGGTCAATAGAGCATGACCATTATCATTTCTAAAACCATAATGGGTTCGCTGCCAGAAATCTGTCTCTGGCTCAGTTTGAATGACCAGTGCATTTTCGAAATAGTATTCTTCTGGTTTATTTAGCCAGTGAAAGTTATTGAAAATACTTTTGTCCATTTTTATGTTTTGCATTTTTTTAGCCTCCAATTATAATTTAGTTCGATCTTTAAAATACTCCACAATTTCTTTTATATTCTCTTTATCTGTAAAGTCAACCGGCTCCTCATAGGCAGCCAGCATCCCCTTTTCCTCTTCCGTCAATTCTTCAGCCTTTTTCTTTTTACTATTTAATTTCCACTTCATAATACTCATCAAAACTTTATCCTTAAATCCTAATTTGCTGTAATCAAATCCTCCCCGCAGATAGAAAAACTTAAAGTATCTTTGCTCTTCTTCAGTAAAATTCTTATTTTTAACTTCTTCAATAACCTCTTTTGTGGGTGAAGAAGCACCTGTGGCAAAAACAGCCGTCTTTTTACCTTCCAGTTCTGCAATATTCTTTTTAATAAAATCGGCACCATTAATACCTACAGCATAAAGACTGCCGCCAAAAATATAAGAGTCATATTCTTTCAGGTTACCTTTTGTTACTTCTTTACCTGAAATAATATCTGCTTCCAGCTCTTTAGCCAGCCATTCGGCGTATTTTTTAACGAAACCCGTCTTTGACCAGTAGACAATTAGAGTTTTCATTTTGCTAACCTCTCTTCTTAAATTAGTACTGTAAAATCTTTTTGAACTATCATTTCTATAATTAGCTTTAACTTTTAATTTTCCTGCCTAAAATAATTTGATTATCTATAAACAGCAAAAAAGACCAGAATTAGTTCTGGCCTTTTAAGGAGGGTTTATCGAGAAAAATCTATATAAATTTTAATTTACTGCCTGCTTAACTAGCTCTCTTCACTTATGGCTTTTTTGATCGACCTTACAAATTCACCGGCATTATTAAGCATTTCTGCTTCTGTATTTCCAGCCTGAATAGCTTTAATCAAAGCACTTCCGATAATAACCCCATCCGGGTAATCAATTATCTTTTTTACCTTTTCCGGGCCATCAATACCAAAACCCAGGCCCAGCGGCAGTTCACCTGCTGTTTTACGAACCCGGTCCAGATAGCTTTCCAGTTCCGGATAAACTCCCTGTTTATCATCACCGGTGGTCCCAAGATGAGCCACACAGTAGAGAAAGCCGGAGCTTTTAGCTGTAATTTCTTCAAGTCTTTTTTCAGAAGTATTGGGAGTTACCAGCATAATTTGGGAAACTCCATATTCGGCCAGATATTTAGATAACTCGGCTTTTTCATCTACCGGTAAGTCAGGAATAATCACTCCAGAAATACCTGCTTCCGCCAGATCACGGGCAAAATTTTCTTCTCCATAATTTAAAACTGAGTTATAATAACCCATTAAAACCAGCGGCACCTCAACCTGGTCCTGAATTTGATCGATTTTTGTAATTAGTTTCTTTAAAGTAGTTCCCGCTTTTAAAGCTCGCTGAGAAGCCTCCTGAATTACCGGGCCATCAGCCAGAGGATCAGAAAAAGGAATTCCGAGTTCAATTATATCAACACCCTCATTTTGCAGTCTGTAGATCAACTTTTCAGTTATTTCAAGGCTCGGATCACCACCGCTAATATAGGTTACTAAAGGTTTTTTATCCTTAAATTGTGCTGAAATTTTATTCATCTTTTTCTGCCTCCCTGATCTTCTTAAAGTTATTGATATCTTTATCGCCCCGACCGGAAAGGTTAACCACAATTATCTGATCTTCTTCCAGCTTAGGAGCCAGCTTTTCTAAATAAGAGAGGGCATGAGAGCTCTCCAGAGCCGGGATAATTCCTTCTTTTTCACTTAAAAGCTTGAAAGCAGCTACAGCTTCCAGATCAGTTGCTGACTGATAGTCCACTCTCTCAATTGATTTTAAATAGCTGTGTTCAGGTCCCACTCCCGGATAGTCAAGCCCTGCAGAAATAGAATAGGCTGGTATAACCTGACCATCATCATCCTGCAGCAGGTAAGATTTGCTGCCGTGTAAAACTCCAACTCGTCCGGCTGATAGAGTTGCTGCATGCTGTCCACTCTCAATTCCTTTACCGGAGGCTTCAATTCCAATTAAATTTACTTCCTGCTCTTCAACAAAGGGATAAAAAATACCCATTGCATTACTGCCGCCGCCAACACAGGCTAGAATATAATCCGGCAGCCGCCCTTCCTTTTCTTTAATCTGCTTTTTGGTTTCATCTCCAATAATTCGCTGAAAGTCACGCACCATCTCAGGATAGGGATGAGGACCAACTACAGAACCAATTATATAGTGGGTATCTTCCACATTGGTTACCCAGTCGCGAATTGCCTCATTGGTGGCATCCTTTAAAGTCCGGGTGCCGCTGGTCACCGGAATAACTTCTGCCCCCAGCATCTCCATTTTATAAACATTAAGAGCCTGGCGCTCAATATCTTCTGCTCCCATGTAAATTTCACAGTCCAAATTAAAGCGGGCTGCTACTGTAGCAGTTGCCACCCCGTGCTGGCCGGCGCCGGTCTCTGCGATTATTCGTTTCTTGCCCATTTTCCGGGCCAGCAGAATCTGCCCTAAAGTATTATTAATTTTATGAGCCCCGGTGTGGTTTAAGTCCTCCCGCTTTAAATAAATTTTTGCTCCCCCGTAGTGTCTGGTTAACTGCTCAGCATAATATAAAGAAGTCGGTCTGCCGCTGTAATCAGCCAGCAGTGACTTTAACTCATTAATAAAATCTGGATCTTCTTTCATTTCTAAATAAACTTCTTCCAGCTCATCTAAGGCCGGCATTAAAGTTTCTGGAACAAAACGCCCCCCAAATTCTTCAAAATAACCTCTGCTCATCTTCTCTACTCCTTTCAAATTTTAATAATATATCAGTAAAAAATTTAAAGTTCAATTACTGTTTTGACTTCAGCTTTAACTTTGCTTCAGTTCTGGGTTTGAAATTTTTGATTTTTTCTACAGTTTCCTTTAACAACCTGTGATTTTTTTTACCCGGCTCGTTTTCAATCCTGCTATTTATGTCTACTGCAGCTGGATTAAGCCTTTGTAATGCCTCATTTATATTTTCATTTCCCAGTCCCCCGGCGAGAATATATGGTATTTCTAAATCTCTGATTAAAGACCAGTCAAAACTTCTACCCGTTCCTCCGGTCTGATTTCCAATTTTAGTGTCAAAAAGCAGAAAATCTGCTGTATTTTTGTACTTTTCAATTTTTTTTAAATCATCTTTTCCAGCTATTGAAATTGCTTTGATACTTTTTAAGGTAGTACTGCTAATTAACTCTACTTCCTCACTACCGTGAAATTGAATATAGTCAAATAAACCGCTATTTGTAATCTCTTCTACCTCGCTTTTATTTGGGTTGACAACAACCGCAACTCTATTTATAAAGGGCGGCATTTTTGCTGTCAGTTCTCTAACCCGGTCCAGATTAACCTGTCTTGAACTTTCAGCAAGGATAAAGCCAACTGCATCAACTCCAATGTTTACTGCAAATTTAATATCTCTGCTGCGTGTCATTCCACAAACTTTAATCATCGTTCTATTTTCCAACATCAAATCACCTCTATACTTAAATGATTACTAATTAATGTTTTAGTCAATCAATCCCAGTTCCTTAACTTTAGCAGTCGGATCTTCTGCCCTCATCAAGGTCTCACCAATTAAAACTCCGTCAACACCAACTTCTTTTAAATAATCTATGTCAGCTTTTGTTTTAATCCCACTTTCTGCAATCAGGTAATAGTCATCCCTCAGATTAATTTTTTCTAATTCAGCTGCCAGCTCTGCTGTTGTCTTTAGATCAACACTAAAATCATTTAAATCCCGATTATTGATTCCAATAATTTCTGCCTCAGTATTAATTACTCTTTCCAGCTCATCGCGATTATGAACCTCAACAATCGCCTCCATTTTAAGCTCTCTGGATAATGCTAAAAGCTCTCGCAGCCTCTCATCACTTAGAACAGCAGCTATTAAGAGTACCACATCAGCCCCAATAAAAAAACTTTCATAAAGCTGCAGTGGATCGATAATAAATTCCTTCCGTAATATTGGTAGGTCTGTCAGCTGCCGCATTTCCTTTAGAATTTCATTACTCCCCTGAAAAAATTTCTGGTCTGTTAAAATTGAAATTCCTGCTGCTCCTGCCTGCTGATAAGATTTAAGTTGGGCTTCTGGATTGAAATCAGGCTGAATCAGTCCCTTGCTGGGAGAAGCTTTTTTGATTTCTGCCAGCAGAGAGATTCCTTTCCGGGCCAGCTTCTTTTTTAAAGAATGCCGCGGTTTTTTTAGTTCTGAAACTTCTTTTTTCTTCTCTAAAATAATTTTATCTAAAATCATTACTGCACCGCCCCGGAACTATTACCAAATGAATTGCTGCAGTTAATAAGTTCTTCCAGCTTCTGCATGGCCTGACCGCTGTCTATCAGTTCTGCTGCCAGTTTTACACCTTCCTCTAAATCTTTAACTTTACCTTCAACCAGAAATGCTGCAGCAGAGTTTAAAAGAATCACGTCTCTTTTGGGTCCCTTTTTACCCTTTAGTATATTTAAAGTAATCTCTTTATTTTCTTCCGGACTCCCCCCTAAGATCTCCTGGATTGCTGCCTTTTTCAGTCCTGCCTCGGTCGGACTGAAATTGAATTCCTTAACAACACCATCTTTTAAATAGGCTGTTTTATTTTCTCCAGCCAGTGACAGCTCATCTACCCCTCCAGCACCGTGAACAACCATTGCTGATTTCAAACCAAGGTTTTTGAGAACATGGGCCAGCGGCATAACTAATTCTTCCTTATAAACTCCCAGCACCTGATAATCAGCCTGAGCCGGATTGGTCAGGGGTCCCAGAATATTAAAGATTGTTCTTAAACCCAGCTCTTTTCGCGGTCCGATTGCATATTTCATTGCCTGGTGAAAATGAGGGGCAAATAAAAATGAAATCCCAACCTGATCCAGACAATTACCTGCCTCTGCTGGTGATAAATCAATTTTTACTCCCAGTGCTTCCAGCAGATCCGCACTACCACTTTTTGAAGATACTGAGCGGTTACCATGTTTGGCTACCTTTAAACCTCCTGCTGCCATTACAATTGCAGTAGTTGTAGAAATATTGAAGGTTCCCTTTTCATCTCCTCCGGTTCCACAGCTGTCGATTAAATCTTTACTTTCTGTTTTCACTGCAGCAGCTTTATTCCGCATCACACTTGCGGCTCCTGTAATCTCATCTATAGTTTCACCTTTCATCCTTAAACCTACTAAAAAGCCAGCCAGCTGACTGTCAGTAGTCTTTCCTTCCATCACCATCGTCATTGCCTCTTCCATCTCACTTAATGTTAGATTCTCTCTGCTCACTACTTTATCTAAATGTTTATTAAACATCTTCTCTCCTCCTCTAATTACATTTATCTCAGCTCAGCTCAACTTTTTCAAAATTATTCTATTAAATCACTTTCACTAATATACTGTCAATTTAGTTCAAGAAAATTTTTAATTAAATCCCGCCCGGCATCAGTTAGAATTGATTCAGGATGAAACTGGACACCATAAACCGGATAATTCTTATGCTTTAAAGCCATAATTTCTCCTTCTTCAGTTTCTGCCAGTACTTCAAGTTTAGAACTCAAACTTTTTTTATCTACTATCAGAGAATGATAGCGGGTTGCCAGAAAACCATCTTCAACTCCGTTAAAAAACCCATCATCTTTTAACTTTTTAACTGCCGAAACTTTGCCGTGCACAATTCGGTCGGCTGCTACAACCTGAGAGCCAAAAACCTCTCCAATACACTGATGACCGAGGCAAACTCCCAGAATATCAATTTTGTCCTTAAAATATTTTATAACTTCTTTAGAAACCCCTGCATCATCAGGTCTGCCCGGTCCGGGAGAAATTATAATTTTATCAGGTGCCATAATCGCTATCTCAGCCACAGTCAGCTTATCATTTCTCAGCACTTTAACATCATCAAACTCTTCCAGCAAATGGACCAGATTATAGGTAAAAGAATCATAATTATCAATTACTAAAATCACGGATACCATCCTCTCTTACCACTTCCAGGGCATCAAATAAGGCGCGGCCCTTGTTCAGTGTCTCCTGATATTCTTTAATCGGATCTGAATCGGCAACTATTCCCGCTCCAACCTGTAAGTTAAGTCTGCCGTCAACCAGCGAAAAGGTTCTGATAGTAATACAGCTGTCTAAATTACCATTAAAACTTAAGTAGGCTACAGTACCTGCATAAACTCCCCGTGCTTCTTTTTCCAGCCTGTCAATTAACTCAACTGCTTTAATCTTCGGAGCACCGGAAACTGTTCCAGCAGGAAAAACTGCTTTTAAAACATCAAGACTGTCCAGCCCCTCTCTTAAATCTGCTTCCACCTGAGAGACAATATGCATCACCTTGGAATAAAACTCAACCTCCATCAGTTCTGTTACTTCCACACTTCCTCTGGCTGCAATTCTGCTTAAATCATTACGGCCTAAATCCAGCAGCATT
>NZ_QBLR01000106.1:0-11846 GCF_003070835.1 Halanaerobium sp.
ATACTAAAATAATAATATCTTATATTGGATAACTTTATTTTATATAAGATTTGGATAAATATAATAGTTATTCTGCGAGAGTATTTTAGAGTTAGAGTTAACATTGATTTTTTGATAGACTCAGAGACTGTTTAATGCTTAGTTAAGTGTTTATAGGAGCTTGATTTTCATCTAAAAATGATACAAATAAAAAAAATAAAATAATCTTCATTTAAGCCTTTACATAGGGACTGTATACTTGTATAATGAGTGGCAGTTAAAATTTGAAAGACAATAAATTTATTAATGAGGTGTTAAAAGTGGATGATGATGAGAAGGGTATAATGTATATGATTTTGTCTTCAGTATTTTTTGCATTAATGGCAGCGATAGTTAAATTTTTGGGTGATATTCCATTGACAGAGAAGATATTTTTTAGAAATCTTGTAGGAATTTTATTTGGGTTATTTATTGTTAGTAGAAATGGAAAGAAAATAAAGCTCAATAATTTTAAGTTAGTTTTATTAAGAAGCTTGATTGGGTTTTTAAGTATTGCAAGTTATTTTTATGCACTTACCCAGATGAAAATGGCAGATGCAGTCATCTTAAATAAAACATCACCATTTTTTGTAATGATTTTTGCTGCCCTATTTTTAAATGAAAAGATTAAAAAGACCCAGCTTTTTTCTCTATCTTTTGCAGTTATTGGAGCTTTATTTGTAATCAAACCAAGTTTTGGCTCTGAGATGATACCTGCTTTAATTGCATTAAGTGCTGGAATATTATCTGGTATATCATATACCCTTTTAAGACACTTAAGAAAAAGTGAATCATCAGAGACTATTGTACTTGCATTCTGTACCTTTTCAACCCTGGCAACCTTACCTTTTCTTTTCACAGGGAAATTTGTTGTTCCAGATCTGCAGGAAGTTTTAGCTCTTTTTGCACTTGGAATATTTGCAGTATTAGCTCAGTTTTTTTTGACTAAAGCCTATCGTTTTAGTAAAGCAGGAGATGTATCTATTTATGCATATTCTAATATAGTTTTTTCAGTTATTATTGGAATAATTATTTTTAGTGAGATACCTGATTACTTCAGTGTTTTTGGAGGGGCAGCGATAATTCTGGCAGGATTTATTAACTTTTATGCATCAAGGCTGCGTAAAGCTGCTAAGGTTTCAACAGCTAGTGAAAGGGAAAAGACTTCCAAAAGAAGAGCAACTAAGGCCTCTTAATTGAGGCCCTGTAATTTAGTATATATTTAACTGAAAAATTCTCCACCAAGATATCTCTGGCCGGTGTCTGCAGCAATAGCAAGGACCTTTTTTTCGGGACCTAAATCTTTAGCTACTTGTAGAGCTGTCCAGACAGCTGCACCAGAAGAAGGGCCGAGCAAAAGACCTTCCTCAGCTGCCAGTTTTCTGGTGGTTTCGATTACTTCCTGATCAGAAATATGATAGATTTTATCATAAATAGAACTGTCCAGTGTTTGGGGGATGAAACCTGGTCCTGTACCGGGTATTTTATGTGGACCTGGTTGTCCTCCAGCTAGAACAGGAGAGTTTTCTGATTCAACAGTGTATATTTTTAATTCGGGCAATTTTTCTTTTAGTTTATTTCCGGTGCCAGAAATCGTTCCACCTGTACCAGCTGAGGCTACAAAGGCATCCAGCTGACCATTCATTTGCTCTAATATTTCTAAAGCAGTTGTTCTCTGGTGGACAGCAGGATTTGCCGGGTTTTCAAATTGATTTGGAATAAAGGAATTATCAATTTTGCTTTTAAGTTCTTTTGCTCTGTCAATTGCTCCCTGCATAAGCTTTTGGGCAGGAGTAAGTACTACCTCAGCTCCATAAGCTTTTAAAATATTTATTCTTTCCTGAGAAGCACTATCTGGCATGATTATAATACATCTATAACCTCTTGCAGCAGCAATCATTGCCAGTCCTATGCCTGTATTTCCACTTGTCGGTTCTATTATTGTTCCTCCAGTATTAAGTTTTCCAGTTTTTTCGGCTTCCTCTATCATATTTAAAGCAGGACGATCCTTTACACTGCCGCTGGGATTAAAATACTCTAATTTAACATAAACATCTGCATCATTTTTATTAGTAAGTTTTTGTAATTTAACAACCGGTGTTTCACCAATTAATTCTGTTATATTATTTACTACCTTCATTTTTACCCTTCCTAACTTTTTAAGATTATCTAAACAGTAACTTTAAATACATTATTTCAAAATTCCAGGTTAATAACAAATTTTTATCTGGTTATTTTATTTAAATATGTGGAGTCGATAAATCCATTTAAATTAGGATCACCTTTAATAAAGCCAAGTTCTGCCGAAAGATCGGCCAGTTTTTGGACTACAGAACTATCAAGTGCAGAAGTAATATTGGTTCTCTGCATTGAACGCTCAATAATCTCAATAGATAATTCCTGACGGGTTATCTCTTTGATCTGCTGCTGAATAATTTTGCTGCTCTGAACTGGATTATTATTTATATATTCAACTGTTTTCTGGTGTGCCTGAAGAAAGTTATCAATTAATTCTGGATTATTATTGATAAACTCACTGCTTGAGACAACTAAAGCGGCAGGTAGTTTACCATTCCAGGGCATCTGATCCCAGTCAACAACTACTTTAGAATTAAGATCTGATTCCATTCTTGCGGCCCAGGGTTCGGAAACTACTGCAGCATCAAGCTGTTTGGTAGCAAATAGACCAACCATTGTTGCTGGCTTTTGAGCCCGGTGGTCAATACTTCCTCCCCGGCGATTTGTATTTAAGTTGTGATCTTTAATTAACTGTCTAAAAAGCAGGTCATGAGTACAGCCAAGGGCAGGAGTTGCAATAATTTTATCTTTTAAATCTGTTACAGAATTATATTCAAAATCACTGCGGGTAACTAAAACTGTTCCACCGGTACTTGCACTGGCCAGGGCTTTTACATCTGCCCCCTGCAGATAGCGGTTAATTGCTGGCCCGGGTCCAACATAGCCGAGATCAATTTGATTCGTAGCCAGAGCATTCATAAAAAGAGACCCGTTAGGAAAAATTCTGGTGTTGATCTTGATACCATTTAAGTGGTCTATAAATATATTTTCACTAACTCCAACTATTGCCGGTGCATGAGTTATATTGGGGAAGTATCCGATAGTTATTTCTTCAATCTCAGAAGCTGCTGCCCCCGTTCCGGTGGCTGTAATAATCAATAAACTAAGTACTGTCAGGATTAAAATACTAAATTTTAGATTCTTTTTTCTCATAATTTGAATTCTCCTTTTCAAAAATTATTTGTTGTTTAGCCCCCAGCGGTTGAGGACTACTGTTTCTAACTTCTTAAATAAAAAATTGTCTGTCAGATAACCAATTGATCCAATGAGTAAAATAACTGTAATTACCAAACTCATATTACCCATATCTCTACCCCACATTAAAATCTGTCCGAGACCATCACCACTTCCAATTAGTTCTCCGGCCATTAAAGCCCGCCAGGAAAAAGCCCAGGAAAGACGCATTCCGGTTATTAAATGAGGAACAGCTGCCGGTAGAATTACCTTCCAGAAAAGTTGAATCTTATTAACTCCCATAGTTTTTGCAGCCTTAATTAAAACAGGCTGAACATTTTTGATACCTGTACTGGCGTTAATTACCATATTCCAGGTACCACCAAGAACTACTACAAAAATAATTGCTTTTTCTCCCATTGAAAACCAGAGTAGAGCTAGTGGAAGCCAGACGACACTTGGTACACTCTGCAGGGCAAGTATATAAGGTCCAATTGTATCTTCAATCAGCTGGAAACTGGCAATTAGAACGCCCAGTATCAGACCACAGAGAAGAGAGAGGCTGTAACCAATTAGTAGTCTTTTAAAACTTGCTGTGATGGCAAAAATAAATGTTCCATCTCTAAAACCTTCAATTAAAGTTGTTAAGACCATTACAGGAGAAGGAAAGAGAAAATTAGGCCAGATATTTAACTGAAATAAAAACTGCCAGATCGTCAGAATAAATAAAATAAAAATTGATTTAGGTAGCAATTTTTTCATAAGTTTTTTCACCCTGTATTCCGATTTCTTTTTTTAGTATATTTAAAATTTTATTTTCTATTCTAATTAAGGAAGGATTTTCCCTATCTCGTGGTTGAGGAATAGTAATTTTAAATTCTTCAATAATTCTTCCCGGGTTGCTGCCAAAAACAATAATGCGGTCAGAAAGTTTAACAGCTTCTCTAATATTATGAGTGACAAAGACAATAGTTTTTTCTGTATCCTGCCAGAGATTTATTAGCTGCTGATGGAGCATTAACCTTGTCTGTTCATCTAAAGCTCCAAATGGCTCATCCATTAATAGAATTTCTGGATCTAATACAAGTGCTCTGGCAATTGCTACTCGCTGTTTCATTCCTCCAGAAAGTTGGTGGGGATAAGAGTCCTTAAAATCTTTAAGCTGGACTGCTTCTAACTGTTCTAAAGCTTTTTGATATGCTTTTTCTTTACCAATTTTTTTGATTTTAAGTCCAAAAAGGACATTTTCTATAACTGTAAGCCAGGGAAATAAAGCAGCTTCCTGAAAGACCATAACTCTATCATTTCCTGGATGCTCGATCATTTTATTTTTGAGCATTACCTGTCCGGAAGAAGCAGGAATTAGACCTGCTAAAATATTTAAGAGGGTCGATTTGCCACAGCCTGAGGGACCAATAAAACTAATAAATTCTTTATCCTGAATTTTTAGATTAATATCCTTTAAAACTTCCAACTGATTTCCATTTTCCTGTTTGAAATTCTTATTAAGATCTTTAATATTAAGTAAATTCATTTTCTCACTCCTAATCTACGGTAAATCTATAGGAATTAACATGTATACTGTCTAAAGTATATATAGAGAACTTCAATTTGTCAAGGGCAATTTGCTTTTGATTTCCTGCTGTAGTAAAATTTTATTAGTAAAAGAATTTACATAAAAGTCTGATTATTTCTTTTATACTAATTTAAGAGGTGTTTATAAAAATGGAAATTTCAACTCAAGGAAGATATGGTGTTAGGGCTTTAATAGATCTGGCAGTAAATGCGAATTCTGGAGCGGTTTCACTGCGTGAAATATCAGAAAGACAGAATATATCAGAAAGATATTTAGAACAAATTTTTGCAGTTTTAAAAAAGGATGGCTTAATCAGAAGTGTTAGGGGTGCTCATGGTGGTTATTTGTTAAATAGAGCACCTGAGGAAATAAGCATGGCTGATATTTTGAAAATTTTAGAGGGTAAAATAGCTCCAGAAATTCAGATTGAAAATGAAAATAGTGAGGAAGCTGTTTTTCAATCTGTAGCTCAGGAGGTCTGGCTGAAGCTAGAATCCAGGATGCAGAAGTTAATGGAATCAATTACCCTTGCTGATTTAAGTCAGCGTGTTGTGGAAGTTCAAAAAGAAAAAGGAGAAGGGCATATGTATTATATATAATTTGACTCAATTAATTCCGAGTGTTATACTATGATTAAGATACATTACAGGGGTATAGTAAACTGAGGAGGTATTAAAATGGATCATCAGAAAATGCTGGAGGATTTT
This sequence comes from Halanaerobium sp., assembly GCF_003070835.1. Lineage (NCBI taxonomy): Bacteria > Bacillati > Bacillota > Clostridia > Halanaerobiales > Halanaerobiaceae > Halanaerobium > Halanaerobium sp. The sequence goes on from NZ_QBLR01000106.1 coordinate 5,554, forward strand.
AAAAAACGTTTTAAAATATCTTTATTGATAACAGTTCCAATTTTAGTGCTTTCACCTATGATTCAGAGCTTTTTTGGTTATACATTTGAATTTGCAGGTAGTAATTATTTAATGTTTATCCTGTCTACAATAATATTCTTTTATGGTGGTTGGCCCTTTTTAACAGGCCTCAAAGATGAGTTAAGTGTTAAAAATCCAGGTATGATGACTTTAATTGCCCTGGCAATTTCTGTTGCTTATTTTTACAGTTCAGCAGTTGTTTTTGGTCTGGAAGGTAGATTCTTCTTCTGGGAACTGGCAACTTTAATCGTAATTATGCTTTTAGGACACTGGATTGAAATGCGTTCAGTTATGGGAGCCTCTCAAGCGCTAGAAGAACTAGCTAAGTTGATGCCTGATCAGGCTCATAAAATTGTCGATGGAGAGGTAAAGGAAGTTAAAATAAAAGAGCTTAAAGAAGGCGATCAGGTTCTTGTCAAACCTGGAGAAAAGATTCCTGCTGATGGTGTAATTTATGAAGGAAATTCTTATATAGATGAATCAATGTTAACAGGGGAGTCAGAACCTGTAGAAAGAAAAGAAGAAGATGAAGTAATTGGTGGTTCGGTTAATGGAGATAGTTCAATCAAGATTAAAATAGAAAAAGCAGGAGATGAAAGTTATTTATCTCAGGTTATAGAGATGGTAAAGGAATCTCAGGCAGCAAAGTCAAAAACTCAAAACTTTGCCGACCGAGCAGCTTTCTGGCTGACCTTGATTGCTATTACTGCAGGTACTATAACTTTTGGCAGCTGGTTTTATATCACTGGCGATCTAGCTTTTGCGATTGAAAGAATGGCAACAGTTATGGTTATTACCTGTCCTCATGCTCTTGGACTTGCAATTCCACTGGTAGTTGCAGTTTCAACAACTTTATCTGCGAAAAATGGTCTTTTAATCCGCAACCGAACAGCTTTTGAGAATGCCCGCAAGATTGATACGGTGTTATTTGATAAAACTGGAACCTTAACTGAAGGTGAATTTGGAGTTGAGGCAGTAGAAACTTTTTCTGATGAATACAATAAGCAGGATATTCTGCAGAAAGCAGCCTCTTTAGAACAGGAATCAGAACATCCAATTGCAAATGGAATAGTAAAAAAAGCTGAGGCTGATCAAGTTGAACTGCTGAAAGTTGATGATTTTGAAATTATGAAAGGTAAAGGTGTAATTGGAAAGATTAATGGTACTGATCTGAAAGCTGTTTCTCCCGGTTATCTGGAAAATAATGAAATAGAAATACCTGAGGATGCTTTAAAAGAAGGTCCATTTACAGAAGTATTTGTCTTAGAAGCGGATAATTTAATTGGAATGATTAGACTGGCCGATCAGATTAGAGAAAGTTCTTATGAGACTGTTCAGAAACTTAAGGATAAAGGCATCAAAGTTAAGATGCTGACCGGAGATAATCAAAAAACTGCAGAATATGTAAGTAATGAGCTAGGCTTAACTGACTTTTTTGCTGAAGTTTTACCTGACCAGAAGCAGCAAAAAGTAGAGGAGCTGCAGGCAGAGGGTGACTTTGTTGCGATGACTGGTGATGGAGTAAATGATGCACCTGCACTTGCCAAAGCAGATATTGGGATTGCCATTGGATCCGGGACAGATGTTGCCGCCGAAACAGCAGATATAATTCTAGTTGAAAGTGATCCCATGGATGTACTAAAGCTGATTGATTTTGGTAGTTTGACATTTAAAAAGATGCTGCAGAATCTTTTCTGGGCCACCGGCTATAATGCCTTTGCAATTCCACTAGCTGCAGGAGTTCTGGCAGGTTTTGGTATTATGATTTCTCCTGCTGTTGGAGCTGTCTTAATGTCAATGAGTACGGTTATAGTAGCAATTAATGCTAAGATGTTAAAGTTTTAAATTTAGTTTAAATGTAAATTAGTTGTTCTCAGACAGAACTAATAAAAATTAAATATTAATATTTTATAACCTCAGTTACTTTAAAGTTTTAAAGCTGGCTGAGGTCTTTTTTTTGCAAAAAATGATTTATATCATAGCTGTGTCCCTGAAAAATAGTTATACCGGTGGTACAAAGTAATCGGGGAGGTTGTTTGAGATGAAAAAGAAATTAAAAATAGTTGTTATATCTGGTGTTTTAATTGCAGTAGGTTGGTTAAGTAATTTATTAAATTTTAATTCGCTAATTTTTAATACAGCTATGGTGGCAGCAGCAGTAGTTGCCGGTTAGCAAAAATCCTGGAGATGAAGTTTTCAGCGGGACCATAAATAAAAATGGCTATCTGGAAATTAAAACTGAAAAGGTTGGAGATGACACTACCTTTGGCAAAATAATAGAGCTGGTAGAGGAGGCACAGGAGGAAAAAGCTCCAACTCAAAAGTTGATGGAGAGATTTTCTAAATATTATACTCCGGGAATTATTTTGCTTTCAATTATTTCCTATTTTTTCAGCGGCAGTGTCAGACTTTCATTAACTCTGCTGGTCATTGGCTGTTCGGGAGCACTTGTTATTTCAACCCCGATATCTATTGTGGCTGGGATCGGTAATGGAGCCAAAAAGTGAAGGCTATAAAGTGGCTATGGTGGGAGATGGAATTAATGATACCCCATCTCTGGTAACAGCTGATATTGGAATTGCAATGGGAGCAGCCGGTACAGATGCTGCTACAATCTGTCTGCTTCCTAAAAATGAACTGGAAAAATTAATCAAATTACCGCTTAGTCGGGATGGTCTGGCAAATTTAATTGGAACAACTCAGGAAACTTTAAGCCGTAAATTATCAGAACTGCAGCAGGAAAACATTATATCACTGCAGGGACAGAAAAAGATTTTAATAAAAATTGCTTATAATAAAACTGGTTAACTAATTTTTTTTAGATGCTTTCCTATTTGAGGGGAAGCATCTTTTTTTGACATTATTAATCCTGAGCGTTATACTTTATTTAAAGTACATAATAGGGGTATGATTATTTTATGATTATGTTTATATTTAGACTAACACCATGATAATTTATAATTTATAGATAAAATTCATAATTCCTTCATATTTAACTATTATTATATAATTACCTGGTAAGGGTATAAGGAAGGAGTTATTAAATGAAAATATTTAAGAGGATGAAGAAAGTATTTCAGGCAAAAATAAGTAAATTTGTGGATGAAGTTGAGGATCCCGAAGAACTATTGGATATATCTCTACAGGAGATGAAGGAACATTTACAGCAGGTACAGAAGTCTTTATTAGAGCTAACTACAATCAAAAAGGGTCTGGAAAAAGAATTAGAAGATATTAAAGATAAGGTAAAACTTGCCCAGGAGCAGGCGCAGACTGCTATGGATATAGAAAAGGAAGAACTGGCACGTGCTGCTCTAGAGAAAAAGGCGGACTTAAATGGAAAAAAAACTACTTTGAAAACTGAAATAGAAAAAATAGAAAGTAAGATTGAGGTCATTAAATCTAATAAGAGAAAACTAGCTGAACAAATTAAAAAGCTAGAAACGAAAAAAGAAGAGTTGACTTTTATAAATAAATCTGCCGATGCTCAGCTGGAAGTAAAAGAGATTATTACCGGGGCCAGCAGTGATATTACTGATTTAAATGAGCAGATCAAAAGAGCTGAAGAAAAGATAAAGAAGAAGGAAGCAAAAATTTCTGCCATAGATGAGTTAGTTGCTGATGGTGAGTTAGTAAATGATCTTAATGCAAAAGATGATATTGATAGATCTCTTAATCAAATTCAGCGTGATTCAAAAATAGAAGAAGAACTTGCTATTCTAAGAGCTAAAAAGATGGGGGATGAATAATAATGGGATGTGGAGGAGGTTTAAATGATCTTTTTCGAGCCTATGGTAGTAGATATGACAGCAGAAATACAGGATATGATGATCGACGGCCGGATGATACTCAGGAAAAGATTTCCCTCATAAAAAGATTATATGCTGAAGGCAGGATTGGTAAAGACAGATATAATTCATTAAAAGATAGAGCTTATAATGGAAATCTTTCTTTTGAGCAGTTGATGGATATTAAAGAATCGAGTCTTGACAGCAGAGAAAACAGTTTACAGGACAATGAAGTAAAAGAAGATGAACCGAATAATAAAAACAAAAGCATTAATAAATATAAAGAAAAAATTAAAGAATTAAAAAGTAGTAAAGAAAAAGTTGAAAGTTTAAGGTCAAAGATTGAAAAACGCCTTAACGAATTAATAGAGGAAAAAGAAAAAACAGAGGAAATGGCTGAATCAATGGTATCCTCCAGTGAGGAAACTGCCAGAAAATATATAGAAAAAAAGCTTGATCTTGAAGAAAATATTCAGGTATTGCAAAAGAGAAAAAAAGAATTAGAAAAACAAATTGATGAGATTGATAAAACGATGAAGGTAATAGATACAAAAATGCTTGATTATGAAGCTGTAGAATTACAGGAAGAATTAGAAAACATTAAAAAAGATATTTAGAAAGGGGTTTTAATAAATGGGATATTGTTATGGTTTGAATGGATATGGTTCTGGTTTATTAGGTAGTTATTGGTGGATAATGCCTCTGTTATTCTGGGGGCTTATTATAACAGGGATTGTGTTTTATATAAAATCACAGAAAAACCGTAGTAGTAGGGAAGCTTTAAGTATTTTAAAACATGAGTATGCTTTAGGAAATATTTCGAGGGAAGAATTTTTAACTCGCAAAAAAGACTTACAATGATTTTTAATGAATTTAGTTTATAATGAAGTTGGTTAGGAATGCTATAGATTAATATCCAGTTTATATATCAAATTTATTATTAGAATAATATAAGAGATATAAATAGCGGCTCCTTTATGGAGTCGCTTTATTTACTTCTTAACCTTGACTAAATTAATCCCGAGTGTTATACTATACTTAAGATACTACATAGGGGTATCTTGTATTGAAAGAGGTGTTTTTACCAATGAGTAAAAATAATAAAATCAAAAAACGCTATGACCGAATTGCTCCGGTCTATGACTCTTTAGAAGTGCTGATGGAAAAGGGAAAGATGGGAAGCTGGCGTCAAAATCTATGGCAGAAAGTGAGTAGAAAAATTGATCAATCTGAATTGAACAGAAGTGAGATCAAATTACTGGAAGCTGGTGTCGGCAGCGGCAAGAATATCGAATATTATCCTAGTCAAATTGAAATTTTTGCTATAGATTTCAGTCCTAAAATGCTTAAAGAAGCAGAAAAAAAGGCTAAACAATATAATAAAGAGGTAAATTTGTTGGAAATGGATATTCAGAATCTGGATTTTAAAGATAATTATTTTGATCTGATTGTCACCAGCTGTGTATTCTGCTCGGTTCCTGATCCGGTTAAAGGTTTAAAAGAACTAAAAAGAGTGCTCAAAGAAGTCGGCAGAATAATAATGCTGGAGCATATGCGCAGCCAGAATGAGCTGGTAGGTAAGTTTATGGACTGGTTTAACTGGGTCAGCCTTTATACCTGGGGAGCCAATATTAATCGTAAAACAGTTGAAAATATAGAAAAAGCGGGTCTGGAGCTGGTTGAGGTTAATGATTTGATGTCTGATATTGTTAAAGAAATTGAACTTAAAAAGTAATTCAATCTTGACAGAAACACTTAGTGATGTTATCATACACTATACCCCCTACATGTATAAAGTATAAAGGAGATGTTAATAAAATGAAAAAGACCATTATTATAGAAGGTATGTCATGTGAACATTGTGAAATGCACACTAAAAAAGAATTAGAAAAAATTGACGGTGTTATTTCTGCAGAAGCTGATGCTGATCAGGGTCAGGCAGTAGTAGAAATGGAAAAAGAAATAGCTGAAGACAAGTTAAAGGCAGCTGTTGAAGAAGCTGGCTACGAATATATTAAAACAGTATAAATTTAAAAAAATTTAATCTTAATATACATGGTAGGGGTATAATCTTTTAAAACAGGAGGTATACTCTATTGGAAGAATTAGCTACTGTAGTTAAGAGGAAAAAGAATATGGCAGAGGTTAAAATAACCAGATATTCTGCCTGCAGTAAATGTGATAAAAGCTGTAGTCTCGCTGGTAACAGTCATGATCAAGATGAAATTTTTTTAGAAGTTGAAGACAAAGTTGGTGTTAAAAGAGGTGATCAGATTTTAATAGAAATGGAAAAGGGAAATGTTTTATTTGCTACTGTAGTTGTTTATGTAATTCCAATTTTTTTAATGATAGCCGGCTACTTTTTTGGAGTCTGGGCGGCATCCTTATTAGAGATAGAGGCAACCGAGCTGGTAGGTATTGTTGGTACTTTTATTTTTCTAATTC
>NZ_QBLR01000107.1:0-11630 GCF_003070835.1 Halanaerobium sp.
GACATTAAAGTCTCATTCTGTTAAAATAATTTAGGTAATGCCCCCGTAGCTCAGTGGATAGAGCAAAGGCCTCCGAAGCCTTGAGCGTAGGTTCGACTCTTACCGGGGGCACCATATATCATTCCTGCTATAACAGCGATTATAGCAGTTTTTCTTTTTCAGTATCTATTCTCATTAAGCTTCCCACCGTGATTTCACCGCAGTACTTTCTATCCACCTCAATCAAGCATCCAGAAATTTAGAAGCTTTTTCAGCAGCTTCAGCCTGTAAAGTCGGAATTAAATGAGAATAAGTATCCATTGTCTGAGTGATTGAGGCATGACCCAATCTCTCCTGAACAATCTTAGGATGTTCATTTAGCTGCAGAAGAATCGAAGCATGTGTATGGCGAAGTGTATGGAGTGTTTTTTCTTTATCTAATCCAGCTTTATCTCTTAATTCAGCATATCTAACATTATATCTGTCTGGATAATATTTTTCACCATCTTCTTTACAGAACACCAGATTATACTCATCGTGATAATTATCTCCCAGGAATTCTTTGAACTCCTTTTGTTTCTCTTTTCTTTTCTTCAGTACTTCTACTATTTCGTCAGTAATATCGATATTCCTGTTACTATTTGCCGTTTTAGTACTTTCTCTTAGAACAGAGCCATTACCCTTTTCACCTACCAGAGCCTGTCTCACCCGAATCTTCTTATTCTCAAAGTCAACATTATCCCATTCCAGGCCTAAAAGCTCACTTTTTCTCATCCCTGTATGGACTGCAAGATAGATAAAATCATGTAATAGCGGATCATCCTCTTTAGCAACATCTAACAGTTTACTTATTTCTTCTTTTGTTAAAGCAACAATGGTATTATTCCTTCTCCGATCAATTTTTGGTGCTTCAACAGGATCAGCCGGGTTAGCTGCAATATATCTGTTTCTGACTGCAAAGCTCAAAGCCTGCTTCAGCTTCTTATAGTGCTTTAATAGAGTTGCTTCTGATAACCCGCCTTCTTTACCGTCTTTTCTCCCGTCTTTCCGCTTCTTCTGCAAATATACTCGAATGTGAGCCGGACTCAGTTCTTTTAACTTAATATGTCCGAGGGCAGGAATCAGGTGAGTTTTAAGTATGATCTCATATCTATCATGAGTAGTCTTTTCTGTCTGAACAACCGCGTACTCCTCAAACCACTTCAGTAACAAATCCTTTACTGTCATGTCCGTCTGTACTACAACTCCCTGATCAGCCTGCAATTCCATTTTTCTAGCCCATTTTTTTGCATCTCTCTTACGGGTAAATGTCTTATACTCTCTCATTGTCTTTCCTGTCTCTGGGTCCTTCCCAATATAAACTTGTGCTTGCCAGTTTCCTGACTTTAACTTTTTAAAGCTTCCCATATTAATTCCTCCTATTATTTTATATATTGTCTTCCTACAAAAACTACTAATCCTTTAACTTCAATTTCTGTCTTATCAATTTCACCATAGTTCTCAAAATCTGGTTCTAGCCTCACCTTATCTTTATTAATAATGTAGTATCTTTTTATTGTTCTGTTGCAATCACCACCTTTTCTGATAATCACTAATATTGTAGAGCCATTCTCAGGCTCATCATTCATGGGTCTAATTAGAATGTAATCACCTCTGACAATTCCCCAATCCTTAAATTTATTATCTGTCATCTTTAAAGCATAAGAGGAATCTGTAACATACCCTTCTGGAAAAGTGAAATAGTCTTCTTTAACACATTCTTGCTTCTCATCCCAAAAAGCTTCATTATTATAATTGTAACTTGTAACCATTTCTCTAGGGTTCTTCTTTTCTACCTGCTCAAGATAAGTTGAAAGTAACCCTTTTGCTCCTTGAGTGTCTTTTTTTTCCTCATATTGCCCCTCGTCATCCTTATCCATAACTAAAAGATACTTCTCATCCAGATAACCTGCGGCTACCATTAATTCAATATAACGAACTTTATCATTATTCTCGGCTATTTTTTCTAAAATATCTGGCTTAGGATCAAACTCAAGCGACCCGTTTTTGAGTTTAGATAAATAAGATCTGTGTATGTCTGCTTCTTTAGCAAACTTCGTGACTGATTTATCACCAATTGCTCTACTTACTAAATTCATTAATTTCACTTTATCTTTTTTCACTTTCTCTCACCTCTAAATAGATTGTAACACATTTTCGGGATTATTACAAACACTTTTTTAATTATTTTAGGATTATACTTTACAAAAAGAAGGCTTCATGCTATAATATTATTGTAATAAAGCAAATAAGCAGCAATTGATTGTTGTTCAATATTTGCACACACTAATATTTTAGGAGGATTTAAGATGAAAGATACTAAAACAGATCTGATAATTTATTTTAAGAATGCAGTAAAAGAACAGATCAACTTTGACTTTGAGCAGATACCTTTTTCTTTAGGTGTGAGCGACTTAAAAGAGCTTTTACCCCTATCTGATTCTAAAATTTATATGATGCTGGAAGCAGGAGAAATTCCTGCAAGAAAGATGGGAGGTAAATGGACAGTCTCAAGGGCAGAGTTCCTTGCCTGGTTTTACGGATCTGAAGAAAATCTAGATTTGGAAGAACAGGTAATCGTTTAATTATAATAGTAGGGGGAGAAAGAAGAGTCTCCTCTCCCCCGAAATTATCACACTCAGAATAGTGAAGTAATAATCTGAAAATCCTCCAACAGATCCAGGTCTTAACGGGCCTGGGTCTTTTTTTATTTACTAATATTTTAACTTTCATTCTAAATGAACATATGCTCTTTTAGTGAGCTTGAGTAATTTTATTATCAAAATTTGAATTTCACTGTCAAAAACGGCCTTTTAATCGGTATTATATATATAGAAGCACTTTTTAAAATGGGGGGATGAAGGTAGAGGATCCCAAGCAAGGTTCTCTGCCTTCAGCCATAAAAAAAGACCTGCTGTTAAGTTCTTTTAAATAACTACTTAAGTACTTACGAAATCCTGTGATCGGATTAAGGAGGCTTCTAAAACAGTGAAAGTAGACGAAATCTTAAAGTTAAAGAAATCTAAACTCAGTAACATTCAAATACTTAGTTTGCTTAAAGAAGATATATTCCAGAGCAGAAAGAAACAGGAAAACAATAACGGAGGTAATAACAATGACAGTGACAGCTCAAAATCTCAGAACTACCATGAAAAAGAATGAGGATAAGGCGGAAGGCAGAAATGTAGCAACATTAAACTCTATCGAAAGGGATATTAAAGGAGTATGGTACTCGAGAAAGCTAGATCTATACGGTAATATTCTCGATGAAATAAGTTATGAAGATGAAATATACAGGGGCGGAGAAAAGGAAAATAAATGGAAGTCTAAGACAAATGATAACAAACCATCAAGAAGTAAAAGTACCTATACTCCAACTCCAGAAGAAAGAATAGCTTCTAATATCAATCAACTGAAAAAGAAGACCTGGAAATTGACCATTGCTAATATTGAAGACATGAATACTTTTACCACAGTAACTATGGGAGATGTAGACTTCTACAACCTCTTTTCTTCAAAAAGAAGCGATAAAGATAAAAATGAACTCTACCTTGCTGATCAGTTGAGTGAAAGTGAATTGCAGCTTCTTAAAGGTAAGACCAACCTGAAGTATAAAAAGGAGAAAGATAGAAGATACTTAAATAACAGTGAGGAAGAAAATTATCTACGTAAAAAAATTATAAACATCTTAATCAAGCAGGCTTCATCTATGATTTCCAAAATAGAAGAATCTTTTGTAAAGGATGAAAAAACATTCAAAAGTGTCAGTGCTCGTAATCAAGCTATTAAAAGAGAACTTGCTTCAAGAATCAACTCTCTTCTGTCTGGTAAGTCTCCGTATAATATTGAAAATGCCTACTCTGCTTTCAGTAAATTCATTGAGAATCTGAAGAATTTATCAGAAGCCTATGAAGGTGACTTCAAATACATAGCAGTGTTAGAATTCCAGGAAAATGGTAGACCACACTTTCACATGCTGTCTAATCTAAAGTACCTGGAGCAATCTAAACTTCAGGATAAGTGGGGTCACGGAATAGCTCATATTAGCTCTCTTAATTCGATTAGTAGACCTGGCCTACACATCAGTAAAAAAGATAATTTAAAGGCAAAAGCGACTAAGTTGTCAAATTATCTCTGCGAAGAAATTAGTGAAACTAGAAAAGATTCTAGAACTAAAAATAGAAAAATACTTTTGAGAAGTAATGACTTACTAAAACAGCCACTGGAGGTAATTACTCCTGAATTACAACGACAGGTGGACCAATATGTGTTTAGTAATTCTGTTGGGGTAGACTGGGAAAGTGGGTTAATCGAAGGTAAGGGAGAGTATTCAAAAAGCTCCAACATAAAAAGAAGAGTTATGGAAGATTCTAATCTCTACTCAATGATAGAACAAAGAGCAGGCCAGTTACTGGATAAGATTCTAGAAATAGCAGAGAAACTTAATAGTGACATCATAACCAAAGATATATACTATCAGGCAAAGCATGAACTTTTCTACAAAGATCAGGGATATATGCCAGCTACTATTGCAGCATAGTGTCTCTCCTGCTTGAACATTGACAACTAAATATTTTACTCTTACTCCCTATTAGATAACACCTGGATGCGCGCCGCAGGATTTTAACTGCCGGGCTATAACCAACAGGAGATCTATGTCTAAAACTTATATAATAGTGGTTCAGCCGGCCAGAGAAAGAAAAGGTCCATTTCTTGCTATACTTAACGTTTATTCAAATACATCAAATACCAGTGATTCAGGTATCCACATGTATTCTACTCCTTCATCATTTAAAGGAAACTCAAAATAGTACCAATTACCTTCCAGATCAGTCTTGTATTGATCAGTACCCTCTAAACCTTCCAGCCACTGTTCTTCAGCAATGACTAGTTCTTCTTCATCATTAACTGGCTTTTCAGGAAATCCTTCCTGGATAATTTTAAGGTGATACTCTCCTTTTGGAAAGTTATAGCCACTGTCTCTATAATTCTTTGCCTGGTAACTTGCGCCGACTTCAAATTGCTTTGTCACGGTTATCAGCTCCTAATTTTAATATTTTGTCTCAAATATAATTTATAAATCTTATCATCATGCTGATTCATCTTATTATCTTTATAGGAATCGATAATATTGTAATCGATATGCTACCCAAACTTATACCATAAGATGATGTATCTTAAAAAATTAATCTCTTACTTCAACACGATCATAATATTCATAAAATGCTTCTCTATAAATGTATGATTTACTTTGACCAGATCTCTCACTTAGTTCATTAGCTTTATCATCTTGATCCTGAGTTACATAAATACTAACTTGTTTCATTTCACTAATTTTTTTCTTCTTTTTTAAGATGAAACGACAATCAGATTTCTTTTCCTTCTTCCCCACTATAATCACCTCCTTCAAGAAATTTGCCAGTAATGAAGGAATTAATGAGTTTTAGGCATTCTCAACATCAGAAGCTAATTCTTCTGGATCCATGTTTATCATTTCTACACCATATCTGTGCAACTCTAACAGAAATGCGGCTCGATCCATCCCAACCATTTCTGCAGCCATACCCGAAGATATTCGTTTAAGTTCAAATAGTTTGACCGCCATTGCCAATTTAGCTTCTCGTTCAAATTCTTCAGGACTTTCTTGAAGTAAATCAGGCAAAGTGTCAGGATATTCTATCTCCATTTTTCTAGGCATGTCATTATCCTCCTACTGGACTTATTATACTCAGATGCGTATTACTAACTCTATTATAGCACATATCTGCAGTAGAAAAAAAGCTTAACAACCAATATACTACTGGGAGCACACAAAGGCTATTTAAAGCTGTTTCTAACCGTTCTACATAAAGAATACCCAGCATAAACACAAGGCTCCAAACTGCTATTCTCAACCCTCCTCAGCCCTTTCTACATAAGAGCTTAGAGCACTATCGCTTTTCTAACTTACAGTTCGAAGTCTTTCATTGATTCATCCATCAAATCCTGATTTACCCCTATATAATCTAGAGTAATACTCGGAGCAGAATGGTTAAAAAGTTTCTGCAGCATTGCTACATCTTTGTACTGCTGATAATGGTGGTAACCGAAGGTTTTACGGGTAGAATGGCAGCCAATGGATTCCAGACCAACTTCTTTACCTACAGAACTTAGCACTCTATATGCCTGACTTCTAGTTATCGGTTTGTTGGTCCCGTTCCTACTCTGAAAGAGGTACTCATGATCAGCCATGTTTTTAATGTATTGATCTAAAGCATCTCGCAAAACACCATTAATAAAGAACTTCTTTGACTTTTGAGTCTTCTGTTCTTTGATCTGGATATGTGTCTTATTCCTTACATCAGAAACTTTTAGTTGCAGCATGTCTCCAATTCTAAGGCCAGTATTAATTCCGAGCACAAAAAGTAGATAATTCCTGTAATTATCCATCAACAATAAGCGTTTAATCTCCTCAATCAATTCCTTGTCTCTGATCGGCTCAACTTTTTTCATTAGTTTAATCCCCTTTCTAATTTGTTTAAGATACATAAAAGCTCATTTAACACAGAATAGACATCTATTGAAGTGAGTTCATAAGCAAAATATTGGGCCTTCACCGCCGCTAAGGTTGCTATAACAGCAATAAAGACCACAAATGTCAACTCACCTTATTAACTATTGTGGTGAATTAAGCTATATTAGATTTCACTGCTCATAGATACTTATACTTAACAGAATGAAAATTAGTGTTCTAATTTTTCAAAGATTAATCGAGGAAATTTATGTTCTATAACTGAAATAGACTTCTTTAAAATAGGATAGGAAAAATCTCCATTAGAATTTGTAATTAATTTCATCCAATGAGTTGGATAATATCTAACAAACATTCCTAAAAAAAATGAGGTTAGATAAATATTAAGTAATGAAGATACTTTAACATTATCTATTGGAGTAACAATATAAATATTTTGTTCATTATCGTTCTTAATTAAAGGGACCCTCTCCTTGAATTCTTCTAAACTTGAGCAAGGTATTGAAAAAGAAATATTTTTTGCACCCCTTATTAAGTCATGATCGTCCTTTTCTTCAATATCAATATCATTAGGTAATTTAAATTCTTCTTTAATCAGGTCTTTATCAGGCAAACCTAACCCAGATTCTAAAATAGATATTTTAATATACCTAGAATGTTTTTTAGCAATAGATTTATAACATTTAGAATAATCATCAAAGGTTTGCTCAAATATCCTTGATAATTCAGGTATTCTTGATAATACTTCTTTAAACGCAATATTATTACCAATATTATCATCTTCATTCCTTGATATACTGATGTCCATACGGTTAGGGTATATATTAGTGAATACTGAAAAAATTTCTGTATTCTTAGTAACCTCCCATAATTCTAAAAAAGTTCCATTATTAATTTTTACTTTTAAATCTGGTATTCGACTTATACCCTGACACAGAACATTATTCCAACTAGTAGTTTCTAATCCATGAGATGGTTTTAAACTTGTTGCTCTTAAAAAAGGATCTAAAAATAAAATAGCACCTCTGCTTAATGACAAAACTCCGTAATAAAATAGTAAGGGCGCTACAATTTCATTAGCATCTTTAGCACTATTAAAATATTCTTTACCTTGTGAAATACTGGAAACTATTTCTTCTGCTTTACCTGAGTTTAACTCTCTATCATGTTTATTTTTATAAAACTTTTTAACTAAATCTTTACTCTCAAATAAAGAAATTTTAGACCAAATATCATCCATATTTTCTCCCTTCTATTCTTTTAAAAACCAAATACTTATAAGACTCTCAGCTAGTTTCAATAAGTAACTAAATTATATACTTTACATTATTATTTTCCATAAACTTTAACTTTATCTGCAATTGATGCTGCTCTCTTATCATATGCTTTATCAATATATTTTTTAGGATCATTATTAAAATCATCCCATCTTACCAATACACAATATCTATCTTCTTCAGAATGAGAACATTTATCATTAGGTATATAATAATTATAACTAAACTCATCTATTACAGTATCATCATTTATAGCAACCCAATTATGAGTACCTCCACAGTAAGAACATTCATAGTCCCCTTTATATATACTTGGTTCCATGTTAGGTAACACAACTCCTAGTATTCCATTTCTAGTATTATTTTCTCCATTATATAAGGATGCTTGTAATTCTCTTTTTATAAATCTTTGTTCGTTCCAACCCAACTTTTCTGCACTATATTCTCCAATTATAAAAATAGTCACTGTTGAATCAGCAAGGTAATCTTCTCTTATTTTTCGCATAATGTAATCTTCATTATCAGAGTTAATCGGTTCATCTAAAGACTTATCTATCATATCAATACTCATGTCCGATTGAATATAATTCTTATAATCAATATCTTCAGTTTTAAAAGAAATATAACATTTATGACCCATGATCTATTACCTCCTAATAATGTATGTTACTTATCTACCAATTATTAAACATAAATAAAACTTATATAACATTTTTTCGTGCCAACCACTGAGTATGTTCTCTAGAAAATGCTGTTTCGCTATTAATAACAAATTGTATAAAATCTTTTTCATTTTCTACACTGTCTAGTTCTCCTCTAATGAAACCAAGTTCATGAGCTGTTAGTCCATAAGCAGAAGCAAGTTCTCTAAAACGTTTAATTTGAATCCAAGTTAAAACTACACTAGCACTAACAACAAAAATTTCTGCAGGCCAATAACCGAAATTAGGATATGCTACACGGAAGATTATAAAAGCAATGGCAATTAATTGGCAAATAATTAGTAACGAAAACCAAAAACAACTTTGTTTTTTTGCATCAGATGCCTTTTTTGCATACCATTTTCTTTGTTCATCTATTCTATTCTTTCTATAAAAATCTATTCTATCATTAAGAGGCATATCCCTGATTTTAAGCATTGAAGAGGTGATTTGTTTCTCTGAAGAATTCTCATCTCCAAGCTCATGGGATAAGTTTTTGTGTTCGTCTAATATATTTTTAAGACGTCCTAAAAATTCTGATTTAACTACTTTTTTGTTTTTTTCATCTGTAAAAGGTTCAGCTTTCATCATGAATTTCCAAGTACTTGTTTTAACCGA
Organism: Halanaerobium sp.; assembly: GCF_003070835.1. Taxonomy (NCBI): domain Bacteria; kingdom Bacillati; phylum Bacillota; class Clostridia; order Halanaerobiales; family Halanaerobiaceae; genus Halanaerobium; species Halanaerobium sp. The sequence continues at coordinate 9,126 of NZ_QBLR01000107.1, forward strand.
CTCAGCGACAGCCCTAGTTCTATACCACCTATCTTCATCTTTTTTTAAAATAATTAATAACGACACAAATATAGCACTAATTATTACTAAAGCTGAAAAAATAGCAGAACCTTTATTGTTTATCCCATATACAGAAAAACCTGCTGAAAGTATTAGTAAAACAGAATGAATACGAATTAATAACAAATATGAGTTTTGAGCATCTGCTGAAGCTAAATCTGCCGACCTAAAGAGAGCAGGATAATTAGAGTTTCTCATACCTTTATTTTTGACTTCTTCCACAATCATCCCCCCAAAATTTTAAATAAATATTTTTTATATCAACACATATCTTAAAAATATAACCTCTTTCCATTAACCTTAAGCCATTCTTTTTTCTCTTTAATATCAGGAATAATAGCAGCTACTGTTGCCCAGAAATCTCTAGAATGATTATCATGAATTAAGTGGGCGAGTTCATGTACTACCAAATAATCCACAATAGACATTGGTGCCATAATGATCTTCCAGTTAAAATTAAGGTTATTCTTGCTGCTGCAGCTGCCCCAGCGTTTCTTCTGTTTTTTTACAACTACATTATTTGGTTCAACATCAAGCTTAACTTTATACTTATCCACTCGCTCATTAATCTTTTCTTTAGCATGTTCACGATACCATTCAATTAATGCAGTCCGAATTTCTTCTCGTCGCTTTTCTTTCTTATCTGTAAACTCAACTGGGTAGTCAATAATAAACTTACCCTGGTAGAGCTTTACTTCTACTATTGAAATTTCTGCTGGATTAACTTCCAGCCTATATCTTCGACCTAAATAGGGAAGTTTCTCTCCGGTCATAAATTCTTTTTCTTTTGGTGCCGGCTTAATCTTATCCATTTCCTTTAATTTGGAAAGAATCCAGTTAGTTTTTTTCTTTAATACCTCTTCTATTTTAGCATCTTCTGTATTTTTTGGAGATCTAACTATTAAATTCCTCTCATGCTCAACAATAATCCCCATTGTTTTGCGTCTAGTGCGTATTATTTCATAATTTATTAGTTTATTTCCCAGTTTGATCTGCTGCATTCTTACCTCCGATTAAAACATAAATATATTCTGAGAGAGCTTAATTATCTTGTTAGTTAAACTCTCATATTTCTGCTTGAACTCGTCATATTTGATCAAATGAACCTTGGTTGTTTTTCGCATTTTCTGCAGCACTTCTGTTTTTTGCCGCCAGAGATCAATCTTAGTGTACTCACTTAAGTCATTAAAGATATTCTGAGTAACTTCTTTGACAGTTTTGTTTACATAAGGCTCGTTATTACTCTCACCTGCAGTATATTCACCAGGCTCTTCTGCAACTTTGCCCTTTTCTTCTTTATCTCTCTCATTTAAAAGAAGTTCATAGAGGGCAAACTCTTTCTTGTTTAACCCCAGTTTTTCTGCTTTCGACTGAACTGTTCTCATATCATTAATAATATCCTTCATCTCACCAATCTGCTCTAAAAGACTCATTTGATTGTTTTTACGCTTTTCAATGATTTCTTCCAGTCGCTCACTTAGTTTTTTATAATAGACAGGATTTTCTTCCATCTGTACATTAATTTCTTTCTTTATCGCATGCTCCATCTCACTGGCTTTAGCCTTATCAGATTTTAAGTCATCTAGAGTGTCTTCAAACTCTTTCTCATCAAGTATAGATACTGGCTGATGTAGGACTCTGACACTGCTTGCTCTGATATGATCATCAATTAGCTTTTTAACTTTTTCTCCCACACCTTTGATATCAATACTATCATCACGATACCTATTTCTAACGGCTGTATGGATTTTGCTCAGCTTATATAAATCACCCCTGTAAGGAGCAGCTATTGGGTGCGGCATAATGATATCCATACTCTTAGCAAAGTCCTTAAAGTCATTTTTGAAGTCATTTCTCTTCTCTTCGTCTTCAAAGAGCTCAATACAGGCTTCCAGATCACTCATATCTGTATTTCTAAAATATTTCATTACCTCTCTGTGATTTGCTTCCAGTCTTGGCTTCTCATCTTCAATTGGAGTTACAGCATTTTCCACATCAGAAGGATTAAAGATAGCCAGTGCTTTTTTAAGGTTATCAAAGACCCCATAATAATCTACTACCAGACCATAATTCTTCTCAGAATAAACTCTGTTAACTCGGGCAATAGCCTGCAGCAAGTTATGTTCTTTTAGAGACTTATCCAAATACATAACCTGCTCAACTGGGGCATCAAAACCAGTCAAGAGCATATCACAAACGATGATTATTTTAAGTGAAGAGTGAGGATTCTTAAACCTCTCAACTATTCTAGATTTCTGATCATTATCAACACTGTATTTTTTAAGTAAGCCCTCATCATTGTGCCCGCCAGAGATTAATACAGCCGCTTCTGGACCATCTAACTCATCAATCGCCTCTTTATACCTAACTGCTGCCTGTCTGCTTACGGCCACTATTTGAGCCTTAAAAGGGGCAATCTTTTCCGTATAATGTTTAATAATATCC
>NZ_QBLR01000108.1:0-11620 GCF_003070835.1 Halanaerobium sp.
AAATATCACGGAGTACTAACAGGTGAATTGTTACCTGAAAAGTATCTCTATATCCTCTTTGAAAGAATTAACTATAATTAGTATGATGAGTTTAGGAGGTCTCCAAAATGAAAAAAATCAACTTTGAAGAATATAATAAAAAAAGAAAGAAAGCTAAAATAAATATTTTAGAACTCAGAGATCAGCTGACAAGGCAAAAAAATACCTCTAAACGCAGCCGCAATCAGAAAAAACAATTTTTACTTTATGAACTCGCCAAAAAAAGAAAAGATAAAATGATCGAAAAAATCTCTGAGCACAAATACCGCTTTAAATAGTAGTGTATTTAATATTTTAATAGGAGAGAAATTTGTTTTTGAGGAGGCTATTATGAATAAGAATCTCTTAAAATCTAAAATTAAAAAAATAATTGATTCTAATAAAGATAAAATTTACAAAAATATTGCTCTGACAGCAGTCATAACTGAAGCTTTAAAAGAAATAAATATTCGGCCGATTATTGTTGGCGGCCAGGCTGTCGAATTTTATACTGCTGGCGGCTACAGCACTATGGATGTTGATCTGGTAACTCCAGCCAGTATTAAAGAAATTGACCCAATTATTAAAGATTTAGGGTTTAAAAAGGAAGGAAAATACTGGACCTATAAGCAGTTTGATTTCGCCCTGGAAATTCCAGGTTCAGACCTTGCTGGTGATTATGATAAAGTAAATGAAATTGAAATTGAAGGTTTAAAAGCCTATATCATAGGTATTGAAGATATAATTATTGACAGACTAAATAGGTATAAGTTCTGGAAAGAATATGCCGATCAAGAATGGATTGTAGGTATGATTTATTTGAACTATGAAGATATTGACTGGAATTATCTTTACCAGAAATCAGAGTCGGAAAAAACTTTAGAGGAATTAAAAGAATTTAAAAAAATTGTAGATAAAAAGATAAAATAAGCTCAACCACTGGCTCTGCTGCCAGAAGTTGAGCTGTTTTTGCGGATTGCTTTTTTTGTTTTAAATTCCATTTTTTTATAAGTACCCAGTACCCTATTATCTCGCTATAACTTCAGTTCTGTAGCCATCAGGATCTGTAATAAAATAATACCCTGCTGCATCATCACTTAAACTTTTTAAATCTCCAACCTGATAACCGGCTTCTTTGTGGCGCTGATAAGATTTTTCTAAATCATCAACAACTACTGCGATGTGGCTGTAGCCGTTACCAATCGTATATGGTTCTTCTCGATCATAATTGTAAGTCAACTCCAGTTCAAAACTCTCATTCTGATCTGTAAGATATACCAGAGTAAATTCCGCCTCCGGAAAATCTTTACGACTGCTTTCCTTTAAATTTAAAGCGTCCTGATAGAATTCAATTGACTTTTCTAAATCCATAACCCGAATACAGGAATGAACAAAATCGTAATTCTGCATTTATTATCACTGCTCCCTTTATAATTTTTGATTTCTGCTTTTAATTATAAAGATTTAACAGTTTAATTGCAAACAAAAAAGCTCCCTAGATTAATGGGAAGCCGATCTTTCTATTTTGATTTAATTATTTATGATATTATATTATTCTTCTTCTAATACATCTCCGTGCTTTTTCTTTAAATATTTTGGAATCAAAGAAATTCCAAATAAAGCTACTCCAGCTACTGCCAGATAGGCAATAATTGTTGTTGGGCTGCCCCCGGCTGACACTGCTCCACCTGCAAAAGAAAATGCAAAACATCCAGGAAGCATGAAAACAAAAGTAGTTAAAGCATAAACTGGAAGTTTAATTGGGCGACATATTTACCAGCCAGAAATGCTGCTACAGCACCAATTGTTGAACCTAAAGCAGTGTAAAATGTCCCAAGCCAGGGTCCAAATAAAATTCCTCCTACAATTCCTAAAGCTGCAATTACTGCAACAAAAATAATGATTTTCAGCCAGTTACTTTTTTTAGCGGCTGCTGCTTCACTTGCCATAAATTATTCCTCCTTGAATTTAATTAAATTTTATTCCACTGTGATTATAATAATAATTTCACAAATAGATTACAGTTATAATTATACATTGCTTCTAAGATTTTATCTTTATATTCACAAGCTAAGTTTTCTAATTATTTTTGTTGACTGCAGACAATCCTTATCAAATCACTTTAATATAAAAGAAAAATTCCCGCCTGCTGAAGCGAGAATTAAATCACTTTGATTTATTAAATTATAATTTTAATCTTGATTTTATTTTTCTTTACTGCCAGGACGGGTAATAGCTACACCTTCCTCACATAATTTGCACTGTCCTGCCTTATATGACTTGATATCGACCGGAAGTAGTGCTTTGAAATCGTAGTTAAATTTGACCTGACCATTACTGCGGTCAACGATTGAGCTTAATCCTACTATTTCTACATCAAGCTGTTCTAAAACTGCCAGTACTTCTTTAACTGAGCCACCAGTTGTCACCACATCTTCTACTACAAGCACCTTTTCTCCCGGCTTTAATTCAAAGCCGCGCCTGATCTTCATCTCACCATTTTTGCGCTCGCTGAAAATTGAGCGAACTCCCAGCTCTTCTGCTACCGCATAGGATAATACTACTCCACCCAGTGCCGGCCCAATGACCACATCTATTTCTTCATCTTCCCACTTAGCTGCAATTTCAGCTGCCAGAGTTGAAGCGTGTTCAGGATACTGCAAAACCTTAGCACACTGCATATAGATATCAGCATGGCGGCCTGAGCTCAGTACAAAATGGCCTTCCTGGATCACATCTGTTTCTACTAATAATTCTCTAATTTCTGCTTTAGTCATTTAATCCACTCCTGATTGTTAAATTTGAAAAAATAATTAAAATTAATGAGCTGCACCAATAATTGAACTTAAATTTTTAATCTGATGTCTCAACATATACTCTTTGATCTCTCCAATTATTCTGGGGCCGGCGGCTGGATCAATCATATTAACTGTCCCAATTCCCACTGCTGTGGCACCGGCCAGCATAAATTCTATTACATCACTGCCGCTTTGGACTCCACCCAGGCCTAAAATCGGAATCTCCAGTTTTTTATAAGTTTGATAAACCATCTTTACTGCTACCGGTCGCACTGCTGGCCCGGATAAGCCGCCAAAAGTATTAGCTAAAAGCGGCTGCTGTCGCTCAATATCAATTTTCATTGCCGAAAGTGTGTTAATCATAGCCACCGCATCTGCTCCAGCTTCTTCTGCTGCCAGAGCAGTTTCTGTGATATCAGTAATGTTGGGAGTCAGCTTAACTATAATATAACCGGAATAAACTTCTCGAACTTTTTTTGTAATCTCAAAAACTTTTTCCGGATCGGTTCCAAAAACCATTCCTCCACCTTTAATATTGGGACAGGAAAGATTAATCTCTACTCCTGCTAATTCTGCTCTACCTTCTAATTTCTCCGCCATGTTAATAAAATCCTGCTCACTGTAGCCAGAAATGTTGGCTAAAATAGGCAGAGTATATTCTTTAGTCTCCGGCAGAACATCTCTAATAAAGTTATCTACACCTGGATTTTCCAGACCAATGGAGTTAATAATCCCAGCTGAAGTTTCTGCAATTCTAGGAGTTTTATTTCCTGGCTGGGCCTCAACTGTAATCCCTTTAGTTGTGAAAGCTCCCAGCTGATTAATATCATAAAAATCTGCCAGTTCTTTTCCATTACCACAGGTGCCGGAGGCTGTAATTAATGGGTTTTTTAAATTTAAGTTTTTTGCTGCTATTTTCTGCTGGGACTTCATTACTATCTCTAAGTTTAAGTCAGCTTCTGTTAATTTATTATTTATAATTTTTTGCTGCTTTTCAGGCACTGAGTACTACCTCCCCCAGGCCAAATACCGGACCCTCAACACAGGCTCGTTTATTTTTCTGATCTTCTTCTCTTGTTTCACAGCTGCAGGATAAGCAGACCCCAATTCCACAGCCCATTCTTTTTTCTACTGAAAGCTGGCCACCAATATTATTTTTAAGAGCTTCTTTTTCCACTGCTGCCAGCATCTTTTCCGGGCCACAGGTATAGACATAATCAGGAGTATTTTTTTCCAGATAATTTAACCAGAGCACCAGGGCTGATCCTTTGATCTCAAGTTTTTCTTCCATTGCTGCCAGATGCAATTCTACGCCCAGCCCTTTAAACTTTTCTGCAAAAAATTCAAGCTCTGCCTGATTTGCTGCTCCCAGATAAACCTTCTGGTTTCTGCTTTTTAATTTCTTAGCCAGGTAATATAAAGGAGCAATTCCCATTCCTCCGCCAATCAAATGCACATTCCCTTTGTTTTCATTGAGAGAAAATGGAGTACCAAGAGGTCCCAGAACATCAAGTTCAGTTTCTGCTTCTAATTCAGATAAAATTTTTGTTCCTTTGCCGACAACTCGATAGATAAATTCCACCTTTTTTTCAGCTGCATCAAAATCAAAGATACTAAAAGGTCTTCTCAAAAGTGGATCATCACTTCCTGGCTGACTGACTTTAATATTAAAAAACTGTCCCGGCTTCGGATTCTGCGGCAGCTGATCATAATTTAAGACAAGCTGAAAAATTCCAGGTCCAACCTCTCGATTAGCAATAATTTTAAACATTTTTGCCTCCTTGGTACCAGGTCCAAAACAACTGTTTTGGACCTGGTTAAAGTAATTTATTTCACAACTTCATTGATTTCATTTTTCATTTTCTCTGCTGCAGCTCTTGCCGCCTTAGCATAGTTATCTGCTCCAAAGTGAGCATATTCATCCTTACGATAGGCAAAATTAATACCGCGGGAAGAGTTGACAACTGCACCTCTGCCATCCTTATCAAAACCAGCTTTGATGTCTGCTGCTCCTCCACCCTGAGCTCCAAAACCAGGGATTAAGAAAAATACTGAATCAAGCTGGGCTCTAATCTCTTTTAATTCTTTAGGATAAGTTGCTCCAACTACTGCTGCCAGATTAGAATACCCACATTCACCAAGATAATCACTGCCCAGTTCCTGCAGAAAATCACCAACTGCCTGATAAACTGTTCTGCCGTCATCGAGCTTAAGATCCTGAAGGTCAACAGCAGATGGATTCGAAGTTCTTAAAAGGGCAAAAGCTCCTCGCTCTTTATTTCTTAAAAATGGTAATATTCCATCACTGCCTAAATAAGGGTTAATTGTTATCGAATCTATCTCTGTTTTTTTATTTTCTAGATAGGCTTCTGCATAAGCTCCTGCTGTAGATCCAATATCATTACGCTTACCATCAAGCAGTACAATTAAATCCTTTGCCTTAGCATAAGCCATTGTCTGCCAGAGAGCTTTCATTCCCGGCACTCCAAGTTTTTCATAAAAGGCCATCTGCGGTTTTACAACTGCTGTCATATCAGCTACTGCATCAATTATATTTTTGTTAAAAGTTAAAACAGCTGCAGCTATTTCTTCCTGATTTGCTTCCAGATCTTCTAATAATTCAGCTGCCAGCACCTTTTCCGGCAGCAGATCCAGATGGGGATCAAGGCCAACACAGATTCTCGAGTCTTTTGCTTCAATTTTTTCCTGTAAATGATCAATAAAGTATTTCATTTTTGCCTCCCCGGTCATCATAAACCATTTTACCACCGACAAAAGTGATTTCATTTTTACCAGTTAACTTCTGGCCGGCAAATGGTGTATTTTTCCCCTTAGATTTAAATTTATTTTTATCAACTGTCCATTCACGCTCAGGATTGAAAATTAATAGATCAGCTCTAGCTCCCTGTTTTAAACCTTCAGATTCAATCTTTAATATTTCCCCCGGCTTGTAATAATACATTCTGAGCAGCTCATTCCAGTCAATAATATATTCTTTAATAAAATTATGATATAAAAGTGAAAGTGCTGTTTCCAGACCGGAAATTCCAAAAGCTGCATAATCAAACTCTCCCAGCTTATCTTCAAAAGTATGGGGAGCATGATCTGTTGCTAGCACATCAATCTCTCCGGCTTTTAAAGCCTCAACCAGCATCTTTTTATCTCTTTCTGAACGCAGTGGAGGGTGAACTTTAGTATCCGGATTGTAATTTTCAACTGCCTTATCAGTCAAAAGCAGGTGGTGAGGGGTTACTTCAAAAGTTACGTTAACTCCTCTGGCCTTGGCTTCTTTAACCAGATTTAAACTTCCTTCTGTACTTAGATGAGCAATATGGAGGTGAATCCCTGTCATCTCAGCCAGAACTATATCCCGGGCCACCATAATTTCCTCAGCTGCTGCCGGAATTCCTTTCAGCCCAAAAATCGTCGAGTGATACCCCTCGTGCATTACTCCATCCTGTGATAAATTTTCATCTTCACAGTGGTCAATTACTGGCAGGTCAAAGGCAGATGCATATTCCATTGCTCTCCTCATGATTTCCGAATTCATGACCGGATTGCCGTCATCCGAAAGTGCCTTAACTCCAGTTTTAGCAAGGGTTCCAATCTCCGAAAGCACCTCTCCTTTACTGTCCTGGGTGATGCTGCCGATAGGATAAACTCTAACTGCTGCCTGTTCTGATTTAAGTTTTAGATGCTCAACAACAGCCGGGTTATCAGCAATTGGTTTGGTGTTGGGCATTGCCGCTACCGCAGAAAACCCTCCTGCTGCTGCCGCCTCACAGCCAGTTTTTACAGTTTCCTTTTCTTCAAAACCTGGCTCCCTGAGGTGGGTGTGCATATCAATTAAGGCAGGAATAATGATTTTACCTTCAGCGTCTATCACTTCATAACCCTGATTTTTAATTTCTTCCTCTACCGCAAAAATCTTATTGCCCTCAATTAAGATATCATATTTGCCGTCAAGTCCATTTTTAGAGTCATATACTCTTCCATTTTTAATTAAGGTCTTCATTATCTATCTCCCTCCCGGCCAGTAAGTAAAGCAGGGCCATTCTGATTGCTACACCGTTTTTGACCTGTTCGGTGATTACTGACTGTGAGCTGTCTGCAACTGAACTCTCGATTTCTATACCGCGGTTCATTGGACCTGGATGCATAATCATCGCTTTTTTCCCTATCCGCTCCAGCCGCTCTGCATTCATTCCATAAATTTCTCTGTATTCTCTAATCGACGGAAAGAGTCCGCTCTCCTGTCTTTCCATCTGGATTCTTAAAATATTAACCACATCTACATTTTCCAGTGCCTGATCCAGATCAGTATAAACTTTAACGCCCATTTTTTCGATTTCTCTCGGGATTAAAGTCTGGGGTCCAGCTACTGCAACTTCAGCTCCCAGCTTATTTAAGCCCCAGATATTTGAACGGGCAACCCGGCTGTGAGCAATATCTCCTACAATTAAAACTTTCAGTCCTGCAATCTCGCCCAGCTTTTCTTTAATACTGTAGATATCAAGCAGCGCCTGAGTTGGGTGAGCATGAGCACCATCACCGGCATTTAAGACACTGGCTGAAATATTCTCTGCCAGAAATTTAGCTGCTCCAGGAGCACTGTGTCTGATTACTACCACATCAGCTCCCATGACCTCCATTGTCTTTGCTGTATCAAGCAGACTTTCACCTTTAGCAATACTGCTTGAAGATTTAGAGATGCTCATCACATCTGCACTCAACCTTTTTGCTGCCAGATTAAAAGAAAACTTGGTTCTGGTTGAAGGTTCATAAAAAAGATTGATCACAGTTTTTCCGCGCAGAGTCGGCACTTTTTTAACGGTTCTGGTCAAAATATCTTTCATTGCTACTGCTGTATCGAGAATTTCATTAATCTCTTCTTTGGAGACATCATAAAGACCCAAAAAATCTTTTCTTTTTAAACTCATCTACTTACCTCCTGCCGCTTAATTTAGTTTGCTTCATATCTCAGTTCTGACTTAACTTCCAGTTCTTGATCAAGTTCTTCTGCTTCTTCTTTTTCAATTTCAGGTAAGATAAGGTTCATTACTATTCCTACAATAGCTGCCAGTCCCATACCGCCAAATTCCAGTCCGGCAAAACTTAAAGTCAGATTTGAAATTCCAACTACCAGTGTAACTGAAACTATAACTAAGTTTCTATTTTTTGAAAGGTCAACTTCATTTTCAACTAAAGTTCTGAGTCCAATTGAAGCTATCATTCCGAAAAGCAAGAATACTATTCCACCCATTACTGCGGTTGGAATGGTCTGAATTAAAACCCCAACTTTCTGGACAAAAGAACTTAAGATAACTATTACTGCTGTCAGCTGAATAATCATTGGATTATATACTTTTGTCAGGGCTAAAACTCCAACATTTTCTCCATAAGTTGTATTTGGAGGTCCACCGAAAAGTCCAGCAACTAAGGTTGCAATTCCATCACCCAGGAGGGTTCTGTGTAAACCAGGTTCTTCTATAAAGTCTTTTTTAACAGTTGAGCTGATAGCTACAACATCACCTAAATGCTCAACCATGGTTACTAATGCTATTGGTGCTACAAGTGAAATTGCTTTTAAGTTGCCGCTGACTGTTGGAAAAGCAAATTTAGGAAAAGCAAACCAGGAAGCTTCCATTACTGGAGCAAAATCTACAAGTCCTAAAAAGGCAGCGAAAGTATAGCCGCCGATGATTCCGAGTAAAATTGGAATAACTTTAATAATTCCTTTGGCAAAGACACTGATTCCGACCGCGATTGCCAGAGTAACAAAAGCTACTAATAAGTGTTCTGAAGCCATATCTTTAGCTGTTGGTGCAAGTCCAAGTCCGATTGTAATAATTACAGGCCCCACTACTACCGGTGGTAGTAATTTGCGGAAGAATTCTGTTCCCAGCAGCCTGATCACCAGTGACATCAGAGCATAAACAATACCAACAGTAATAATTCCAAGCATAGCTCCATCTCTACCAAATTGATTCTGAGCTGCTATGATAGGAGCAATAAAGGCGAAAGAAGAGCCAAGATAGGCCGGAACCTTCCCACCTGTAATTAAGTGAAAAATCAGTGTTCCAAGTCCAGATGTAAAAAGTGCAACTGCTGGATTTAAACCTGTCAGTGCCGGTACCAGTACTGTTGAACCAAACATAGCAAACATATGCTGTAGAGCTAAGATAAATAATCGGTGTTTTGTTATTCCATCTTCTTTTAATTGAGCTAAATTTTCTTTGCTTTGTGTTAAAATTTTCATTTTATACCTCCTGGATGTTATAAAATTATTGAAAAATTTTTGTCAGATTCCCTCTTTTCAAATCTTAAATCTAAATTAGACATTAAAAAAACTCCCAACCAGTTTAGACTGATAAGGAGTTTAAATTCTCTTAACATCTTCTATCCCTTCTAAAAAGATAGATTTCCGCTAAATCAATTCCTTATCGGCCTCTCTGGACCAATTTAAAGGTTACTATATTAAATTATTCTATTTTTAACTTTTTTCCAGCAGTAAAACTGCATCTTTTTCGTCAATTTCTTCAAAGTTGACATCAACAACTTCATCTTTAGAAGTCGGAAGATTTTTTCCAACAAAGTCTACTCTAATCGGCAGCTCACGGTGACCGCGGTCAATCATAATTGCCAGCTGAATCTGTAAGGGACGTCCTAAATCTATTAAAGCATCTAAGGCTGCTCTTACAGTTCTGCCCGTATAAAGCACATCATCAACAAGAACAACTTTTTTCCCAGTGATATCAAAAGGAATTTCTGTCCGGTGTACTATCGGCTGCTGGGCAACTGTTGAAAGATCATCTCGGTAAAGGGTAATATCTAAAATACCTGTTGGTAATTTAACACCTTCAATTTCTTCAATCTTCGCTGCCAGTCTTTCTGCAAGTGGTACACCTCTGGTTCTGATTCCAATTAAAACTAGATCATCTGTTCCTTTGTTTTTTTCTAAAATCTCATGGGCTATTCTGGTGATCGCACGTCCCATGGCTGCTGAATCAATCAGTTCTTTTTTAATCTTCATTTCTGTCTTATCCATAAAAATTACCTCCTCTTCTGGGAGAATATCTTTAGCGGCAAAAAAATAACCTTCTCACGGCATAGTAAGAAGGTTGCTAAAATTTATATTTTCCCTTACTAGCCTCTCTGGACTAATTTAAAGAATCATTATCTTATTTGAATTAATTATATCGGAAGCACAAGACCAAGTCAAGCAAATTTCAAATAAAGATATATCTTTTCTTTCCTTGATAATAAAAACTATAGAAAACAACTTTAAAATTTACAAATATCTAGAATATAATCCAGGTTGGAATGATCTCCAACCTGGATTATTTTTATTAATCAATTTACTTTATTCTAAAATTAACTTCAGACATTAACCCTTCTCGAATTTTAACTATTACTGGATTTTTGCTTAATATTTCAGTTCCAGCTGGCAGAGAGTTTTTATCCAATTTTAAGACAAGAGTCTGCAGTGGCTGAATATTATCTTCAGTTCTTATTTCGAAATGGAATCTACCGAATTGATCTGTTTCTACAATCTGACCGGTGGTGGAAATGATTCTGATTCCTTCCAGCCCTTTTTCATCTTCACCTTCAGTCTGCATTCTATCTTCATTTTGATCAAGGTAAACTTTTCCAATTACAGTTGAAGTAGTAAATAGTGGATCTCCAATTACTAATACTTCTGCTTCTGCTGTATTAGAAATTAGATTTTCTTCTACTTTAGCATATGCCTGATTGACATAGCTATTTGAACTGACAACACCACTACCGACAACCAGTGTGTATCTGATTTTCATACTGCTCTCTGCATTTAACTCCAGACTATCCCAGCTGACAAGTCTATCCCCTTCGGACTTCAGCTTAGTTTCACTACCTGTTTCAGAAACTATTACTGCTGAGTCTTTAACAAGTTCAAAACCTGTTGGCAGTTTATCATAAAGTGTAAAAGACTCTAGGTCAAAATCGGTTTCATTTATTATCTCAATCTTATAACTTATGAAATCACCAATTGAGACCTGCTTTTCAGCTGCAGTTTTATTTATTATTATATCTGTAGGATAAACTTCTAAGACTCCAGTCGCTGTAGATGTATTACCTGCATCATCTGTAATTGAAGCTTCGACCTCATATTCTCCAAGATCTAGAGGCTGATCAACATTTATGGACCAGTTGCCATCCTCATTAACTGTTGTTTCACCTTCGAATACTACATTGCCATCTTTGTCTCTAATAACAACATCTACAATGCTTCCGGCTGGTTCATCTGTTTTTCCCTTAATTGTCGGAGTATTACTGTTAGTCTGATTATCTATTACTTCTATTTCTGGTTCAGTTAAGTCAATCTTTAAGTCTCCAGCTGCGTTGGTTGTATTACCTGCATCATCTGTGATTTCTGCTTCTACGCTGTAATCCCCTTCAGGGAATTGATCATATCCTTCGGACCAATTACCTTCTTCTTCTGTATTTATCGACCAACTACCATCTTCTTCTACTAATACTTCACCTTTGAAGATTAGATTACCTTCATCATCTCTAACAACAACATCAACCGTGCTACCTGCTGGCTCATCAGTTGATCCTGTAATTATTGGTGTTGTATCATTAGTTGCCTGATCATCGACTGTTAGTTCTGGAGGAGTTATATCTACCTCTAAGGCTCCAGTTGTTTCTGCTTTGTTACCTGCTTCATCTTCAGTTGTTGCCTTTACAGTGTAATTACCTTCTGCTAATTCAACTATACCACCTGAAAAACTTCCTTCTGTAGAGCTATCTATCGACCAGTTACC
>NZ_QBLR01000109.1:0-11345 GCF_003070835.1 Halanaerobium sp.
TATCATAATTTTATTTACACAACTTATTATACATTACTGCCAATAGAGAAATGTTAATTGAGAGGCTTGATTATCTTTCCTCAATGTCAGAGGCTGAAAAAATTAATTATAAGTTGATTTTTATTGATTTTAAAAATTTCAAAAAAATAAATGATTCCTGGGGTTATGAAACCGGAGACTATATTCTGCAGGAAATAGCTTTTAGACTTCAGAAAATTGTTGATGAAAATGATCTTTCGGCTCGTCTTGGTGGTGATGAGTTTGCAGTTGTAGTTCAGCGCGAGCTGGAAGCAGAGGAACTGAAAAGATATATCAGAAAAATAAAAAGAGAACTGGAAAAAACTTATAAATATGATCAGAAAGAAATTACATTAAGCAGTAATTTCGGTATTTCAGCTTATCCAGAAGATGGTCAAAACAGCAAAGAAATGATTAGAAGTGCTGATATAGCAATCTATAAGGCCAAACAGAGCTTTAATAAAGAAATAGAGTTTTTTGCTAAAAATATGGAGAAAGATGTTATCGCTGGAGTGCAGATGGAAGATTCTCTAAAAAGAGCAGTAAAAAATCAAGAATTTCATCTGGTCTTTCAACCACAGTATAAAATTGATGGCGAAAAACTGAGGGGTTTTGAAACTTTAATCAGATGGCATTCACCTGAACAGGGAACGATCAGCCCGGCCCGCTTTATTCCGGCTGCTGAAAAGACTGGTTTAATTAAGGAGATTGGAGAATGGGTTATCAGGACTTCGATCAGGAAATTTAAGCTTTTAGAAGAGAAATTTAAAGAAATCCCGGTTCTTTCAATCAACATTTCTGTTGTTCAGCTGACTGATCCTGGTTTTGTAGCAGCAGTTAAAAAAATTATAGATGAAGAAAAAATTAAAGGCTTTAAACTGGAATTTGAGATTACTGAGTCACTTTTTATATCTGATCAGGAATATGTTATAGATGTTTTATATAAATTAAAAGAGCTGGGGATCAGTATTGCGATGGATGATTTTGGAACCGGTTATGCTTCTCTAAGTTATCTGCAGCATATTCCACTTGATGTTATAAAAATTGATAAGGCTTTTATTGATCTAATTTCTCAGAATCCAGCAAGTGAAAAAATGATGGTTCCACCAATTATCGAGATGGCTCAGCAGTGGGGAATCAAGGTTGTAGCTGAAGGAGTGGAAACAGTTGAGCAGCTGCATTATTTAGAAGATCATAATTGTGATTATCTGCAGGGGTTTCTTCTAAATAAACCCTTAAGTGAATACCAGATATCAAAAGTATTTTAACTAATAAAGCTTTGATTAGGATAAATTTTTATTTTTAATGAAAAAAATCAAAATGGAGTGATTTTAATGTCAAATATTCAATGGGAAAAACTACTGAGTGGTACTGATGTAAGAGGCAGGGCGATTGCGACTGAGGGAAAAAAGCCGAATTTAACAGAAGAAGCGGCTGCAGGTATAGGTTTTACTTTTGTTAACTGGCTGGCAGCTAATTTAGACAGGGAAACTGAGGAGATCGAAGTTGCAGTAGGTCATGATTCCCGCTTAAGTGCTGACAGGCTAAAAAAAGCTCTCGCTCAGGGGATGAAACTGGCAGGGGCAGAAGTTTACAGTGCAGGTCTGGCTTCTACTCCAGCAATGTTTATGTCAACTATTTTAGAGGGACACCAGTACGATGGAGCAATAATGATTACAGCCAGCCACCTTCCCTTTGATAAAAATGGGTTTAAGTTTTTTACCCGTCAGGGAGGACTGGAAAAGGAAAATGTAGTTGATATTTTAAATCTGGCTGCTGAGAGAGAGGAAGAATTCTTAGGTCAGCTTGATTTAGATTCTGCTGAAATAAAAGAGATTGATTTGATTTCTGACTATGCTGAACACATCAAAAAAGTTATCCGTAAAAACTTAAGTCCCAAAGTTGATCAGAATAAACCACTGGCTGACTTTAAAATAATAGTTGATGCCGGTAACGGCTCCGGTGGGTTTTTTGCTGAAAAAATTCTGAGAAGTCTTGGTGCGGATACCGAAGGCAGTCAGTTTTTAGAACCGGACGGGAACTTTCCCAATCATGCTCCCAACCCGGAAGACAAAGAAGCAATGCATTCGATTCAGCAGGCAGTGCTTGAAAACAAAGCTGATCTGGGAATCATTTTTGACACTGATGTTGATCGAGCCGCAGTGGTAGACAGCAGTGGACAGGAGATTAATCGGAATAAATTAATTGCCCTTGCTGCAGCAATTGTTCTGGAAAACGATCCAGGAGCAACGATTGTCACAGATTCAGTGACCTCAGTTGGCCTTAAAGATTTTATCGAAGATAAGCTGGGGGGAGTACACCACCGCTTTAAAAGAGGCTACAAAAATGTAATTAATGAAGCTAAAAGGCTGGAGAGTGAAGGTGAAAGTGCTCCACTTGCCATAGAGACTTCCGGGCATGCAGCTTTTAAAGAAAATTATTTTCTTGATGATGGAGCCTATCTGGTGGCAAAAGTACTGATCAAAATGGCTAATTTAAATGCTGAAGAAAATAGTAAGATTGGAGATCTAATTGCAGATCTTGCTGAAGCTGAAATTAAAGAGGAATATCGAATGACAATTCAGCTTGATGATTTTAAAGACTACGGTCAGCAAATTCTCGAGAATCTAAAAGATTTTGTTGAAGCTATTGATGGCTGGGAGATTGCACCTAAAAACTATCAGGGCGTAAGAGTAAATTGTGGTGCTAATGACTGGTTTTTATTAAGAATGTCACTCCATGATCCGGTTTTGGTCCTCAATGTTGAATGTGATCAGGAGGAGAGTTTGAGTCAGATTCTCAAAAAGCTTAAAGGTTTTTTGAATAATTATGATAAAGTGGAGGCTAATTATGAAGTATAGATATCTTGGAAATTCAAATTTAAAAGTTTCTGCTGTTGGTCTGGGAACCTGGGCCTATGGTAATGATACATTTGGCAGAGTCGAAGATCAGCAGTCAATCAGGGCAATCAGAGCTGCTGTAGAGGCGGGAGTTACTCTAATTGATACTGCCCCTGCTTATGGTGCCGGACATGCAGAAGAAGTTGTCGGTCAGGCAATTGAGGGCATTAGAGATAAAGTGGTTCTTGCAACAAAATGTGGAACACATCGTGATGGGCCTAAATATATCAGAGATTTAAGTCCGAAAAGAATTAGAAAAGAAATTGAGTCTTCTCTAAGCAGATTAAATGTTGAGCAGATAGACCTTTATCAGATTCACTGGCCTGATCCTGATACGCCTTTAGAAGAAAGTGTGGAAGAACTGCTGAAGTTAAAAAGAGAAGGTAAATTTAAGTATTTGGGTGTCTGTAATTTTAAAGTAGATCTGCTTAATCAGATTTCTGAGATGACTGATATAATATCACTGCAGCCTCAGTATTCTCTTTTAAAAAGAGATATTGAAGCTGAAATATTACCCTACTTAATTGATCATAATCTTGGCTCCTTAAGTTATGGGACCTTAGGCGGCGGGATTTTAAGCGGTAAATATCAGGAAAGACCGGAGTTTGAGGATGAAAAGGACAATAGAGCTGGTTTTTATCCTTTCTTTAAAAAAGAAAACTGGCCGCAGACCCAGAGCCTGATCAAGCTGCTTAAAGAAATTGCCGCTGCCCATGATCAGACCCCTGCTCAGACAGCAATTAACTGGGCGATTAATAGAAAGGGCATAACCACAGCTTTAGTGGGAGCCAAAAATGAAAAACAGGCCAGAGAAAATGCAGGCGCAGCAGATTTTGAGCTGAGTGAGGCAGAAATGCTTGCTTTAACTGAGGAGTCAAATAAGGTAATAGAAAACTTAAGTAATTAAATATATGCCTGGATTAAGGATGGTTTGATGCAGAAACCTATTTTTTTCTCAAATAAATATTATCTGGTGACTCTAATTCTGGTAATTATAGTTTTTGTAGTGTTTATATTATTTAGTTATACTGAAAAAACAGAAGAGGAACAGTTCTTTTTAAATCGAAGTTTAGAAAGACTTAACTCTGAAGTAGAGGTAATCTTAAATACCTATAACATTGCAGCTGATGCTGTTTTCAACAATATTCTTGACAGTGAGAAGATCAAAAGAATAATATATTATGGCTGGGAGTTTGAAGATCGCCGGGATAACTACCGCCACTACCTACAGGCAGAGCTGGAGCCCTTATACGAGGATTTGAAAAGATATCATGTCCGGCAGCTGCACATACATTTTAAAGATGGCAGCAGTTTTTTGCGAATGCACCGCCCAGAAACCTATGGTGATAATCTATTTGATGTCAGAGAGAGTATTAAATATGTCAATACAGAAGAAAGAAAATTTGTAGGTTTTGAAGAGGGCCGTATTTTTAATGGTTACCGCTATATTTATCCTTTAAATTACAATGGTGAACACCTGGCTTCAGTTGAATTCAGCCTTTCTTTTCAGGCGGTTACAGAGCTGTTAAAGGATAATTTTGGTGGAGCAAATGCCTTTATAATTAAGAACGAGCTGATAGAAGAGACTGTATTTAAAGAAGAACAGTCGAATTATCTAAACTCTTCAATTATTCCTGAATACAGTTATGATAAAGAAATTTATAATAACCTGCTCAAAGCTGAGAGTGATGTAAATCTTAATATTATCAGGGAAATTAATCAAAAAAACCAAAAAGAACTGGCTGCTCAAACTGCTGCAGAAAATTCTTTTGTAGTTTCCAGTCGAGTTGACGGCAGCTACTATACCGGCAGTTTTATCAATATTAAGGGGATAGATGGAAAAACCAAAGCCTATTTAATCAGCTATCAGGAGAATGATTCACTTAACTTTATCAATCAAAATTTCTTTACGACAATTATTATATCTATGATATTTTTGATTTTGACTATTATTCTGCTGACTATAATTTTTTCCAGCAACAACAGGCTCAGATTTTTAGCCCACAATGATCAGCTGACCGGTGTAAGCAACCGCCATCATCTGACTGAGGTTCTGGAAAGAGAATATGACCGCAGCAGCAGATATAATAATTCTTTTTCTTTGATTATTTTTGATATTGACCACTTTAAAAGTATTAATGATAATTTCGGCCATGATCAGGGAGACTTCATTCTAAAAGAACTGAGCAGACTGGTAAAGAAAAATATCCGTAAAAGTGACTATTTTGGCCGCTGGGGAGGAGAAGAATTTATAGTTATTGCTCCGGAGAGCAGTCTTCAGGATGCCGAAAAGTTTGCCGAAAAATTGAGAAAAGAAATTGAAGAATATAACTTTATGGAAAAGCGTAAGGTAACAGCCAGTTTTGGAGCTGCAGAAATTAAGAATGGTGATAATATTGATCAGCTGATTAAAAGGGCAGATGATGCTCTCTATAGAGCAAAAGAAAAAGGAAGAAATAGAGTTGAAGTTTAAGTAGAGAAAAGTCCTGAGTTTTTTAACTCAGGACTTTAAATTAGAAAGCACAGACGGGCAAAAAGCTGCTGCTTAACTACTCATCTTTTTCTGGCTCAGCCTCTTCTTTCTTTGCTTCTTTTTTCTCTTTTGCCTCTTCAATCTTTTCAATCAGAGAGGGAACTTTTTCTATCAACTTATCTAGAGAGCCCTTACTTTTTACAGGTATCATTTCCACTTCAGCCCCGCGAATAACCAGGATCGCATCAGGTGAGATTTTGCAGCCGACTCCACCTCCACCGCCACCAGCATTTTCTTCTTCGCCAATGCCACCACCAAGGCCAAAGGAAGCGGTAATAATCGGGATCAATTTAACCTCACCAACTTCAATCATTTCCCCAACAACTGTTTCAGTTTTTAAAAAGTTATCGAGTTTAGCATACATTGTTTCCAGAACTTTTTCAGCACTCTGCATCAGAATCATCCTTTCTTAGAATTTAATTGATATAAACGCCACAATATTTTAATAGTCTTTAGAGAAAATACAAATTTCAATAAATGAAAAATTATTTGGGCCGGTATTATTTTACCGCCGGTAGAGCCTTCTGCTTCAAAAACCACCTCCTGCCAGCTGATTTCAGCCTTAAGATCGGGATAGTCAAAGAGTTCCTTAATAGTGTAATAAAAAGCCAGAAAAAGTCCGTTGTAATAAGGATCAGCAAAGGAAAAATAGATGTATAATTTTAGATAATCCATTTTTAGAATTTTAAAGAGCTCTACAATAAATCTAAAAATATGGTTTAAATTTTCCTTATTGATCAGTTTAAAATCAAAGTTGAAAGCTGATTTCTTTTTAGATTTTTCTTTCTTTTTACTTTTAGAACCCAATTCATTAATTTTTTTGTTGATTACCTTTTTTGATTTCTCTTCGATTAAACTCCCCACTTTAGTTTCTCTTAACTGCAGATTTTTCTGGAAACCAAATATTTCAATAACAAAAGATTGGTCTTCCCCCTGCCAGCTGAAGTGTAATTTCAAAAAAATTAGCGAGAGATTAATGCTGCAGCTAAAATCTTGTTGGTAGTTAAAACTAAAGCTGTAGTAATAGGGAATAACAAGCAGCAGAAGTAGAAAGAATATTAAGAAAATTAATAACAAAAATAAAAGCTGAAGCAATTTTTTTCCTCCTTTACACAATAATATTATACACAAAAATATTAGTTTTGTATAGTGATTTCTGTAACAATATCTCCGATCACCTACTTTTAAGCTCTAATTTTCAGTTACTGCCTAATTATTAAAAAAAGAAATCTCTTATTTAATAGACATCATCAGCTACTTTCGATATAATAATTTATAGTTATCAATTTTTTAAATTTTAGATTATAAATTAGTGGAGGTAGAGAGTATGGAGTATATAAGTACTAGAGGTAATTTTAGAAGTGTTAGTTCAGCAGAGGCAATCAGCCTGGGAATGGTTCCAGAAGGTGGGCTTTTTGTTCCCCGGTCAATACCTGAGCTGAGTTTGGATGCCATTACAGCAAAAAAGGATGCCAGCTATCAGGAACTTGCTCAGTGGATTTTCAAGAAATTTTTAACTGATTTTAGTAAAGAGGAAATAGAAGAGTCGGTTGAGGCTGCCTATAAAGAGGAGAGTTTTCCACCTGCAGCTAAAACACCGCTTGTTAAATTAAACAGCAACACCTTTATTTTAGAGCTCTGGCACGGTCCAACTGCAGCTTTTAAAGATATGGCGCTGCAGGTGCTGCCGCAGCTTTTAGTCCGCTCAGTCAAAAAACTGGGAGTAAAAAAAGAAATAGTTATTCTGGTCGCCACCTCCGGGGATACTGGTAAAGCTGCTCTTGAGGGTTTTAAAGATGTAGAGGGAGTTAAGATTATTGTTTTTTATCCCGAAGAGGGGGTCAGCCGGGTCCAGGAAGATCAGATGAAAACAACCGGAGGTCAGAATACAGATGTTGTTTCTCTAAAAGGAAATTTTGATGACTGTCAGACTGCAGTCAAAAATGTTTTTGCAGATCAGGAGTTTAAAAAGCGGATGGAAGCGGGGAATTATCAATTTTCTTCAGCTAATTCAATTAACTGGGGCCGGCTGCTGCCGCAGATTGTCTATTATTTTAAAGCTTATTTTGAACTTTTAAATAAGGACGAAATCAGAGCAGGGGAAAAAATTAATATTTCTGTACCTACAGGTAATTTTGGTAATATCCTGGCAGCCTACTATGCCTATCGAATGGGGCTGCCTGTAAACAAATTCATTTGTGCTTCAAATGACAATAAGGTACTGACAGACTTCTTAGAAACTGGAATATATGACACTGAGCGTGAATTCAAAAAAACTATTAGTCCCTCTATGGATATTTTGATTTCATCAAATTTAGAGCGTTTTCTTTTTGAAATTACAGGACATGACAGTGAACAAATCAAGCAGTGGTATCAGGAACTTAAGACAAATAATAAATTTAAAATTGATGAGCAGACTCTGGCGGAAATTAAAGAGCTATTTGTTGGCCAGTACAGTACAGAAAAGGAAGCCCGCAGCACAATTAATAATGTTTTCAAGAAATTTAATTATCTGATCGATCCTCATACAGCAGTCGGAGTTGATTCTCTGGTTAAATACCGCAGTCAGAGTGCTGATCAGAAAAAGGCTGTTGTCGACTCTACCGCCAGTCCCTATAAATTCAGCCGGGCAGTTTTGGAATCCTTAAAGGAAAAAGAGATTAATGCTGATGAATATAGAATAATCGAAGAACTGGAAGCATTAACTGAGACAGAAATTCACCGCGGCCTTAAAGGTCTCGAGACTATGGAAAGCAGACATCAGAAGAGCTGCAGCAAAGATGAAGTAAAGAAAAAGATTGCAGAAATCTTAAATATTTAAATTTTATCTATACATTTCAGATGCCGGCATTTATCTTCACTGCCGGCTATTTTACTAATCCACAAAAAAAGCTATAACTTTATTTATATAAATACAAAACGCTTTATTAAACTGATCAATTGCTGAGCAATCATTGGAAAAATAAGGAGAATTAATTATGGCAGTTTTTTTATCATATCTACCGCTCTGGAAAGAAGCATTTGTCCTTGCCTGGCCGGTAATGCTCAATCATATTTTTGTCACAGCAATGAGAACTACAGATATGATTCTAATGGGCTTTTTTGGACCGGCAGCAGTGACAGCTGTTGGACTGGGAGATGTCTGGGAAAGCATAATTTTAAGAATTGGTCTCGGGCTCGGCACCGGCAGTATTTCTTTAATTTCTCAGGAGAGTGGGGTTAAAACAGCTGCTGCTAAAGCAAATAAAGATATTATTTTATCTCAGGTAATCTATGTCTCAATTTTAATCGGGATTCCCTTTATTTTTATTGCTCTATTTTTTGCTGAAAATATGATCTCTCTGCTGGGAGCAGCACCAGAAGTAATCAAACTGGGTTCTCAGTATCTTTTAATAATCTTTGCAGCTGCTCCTTTTAGAATAGTTTCTATTATTTCTGCTCGAGCCCTGCAGGGAAGTGGTGATACCAAAACTCCAATGGTCGTTGAGGTTATTTCCAACCTGATTAATATTATAGTTTCGGCCGGGCTGGCCCTGGGGATTGGGTTTTTCCCGAAAATTGGTGTGCCAGGAGTTGGGATTGGTACTTTTACAGCTAAGACCCTTTCAGCTTTAATTTTTATTTTTATATTTTTAAGCTCCAAAAGTGAATTCAATCTAAAAAATCCGCTCAAACACTGGGATTTCATTTTAATTAAACAGCTTTTTAAAGTCAGCGCTCCCAAAATAGCACAGGGACTTTATCAGAGTCTGATTACCTTTCCCTTTAATTCGATAGTCCTGCTTTTTGGAACCGAGGCTGCCGCGGCTTTCCACATTGCTCGCCGTGTATTTCAGCAGTTAATTGCTCCCATGCACCGCTCTTATTATACTGTGACAACAATTTTAAGTGGACAAAAAATTGGCTCTGCTAGAGTAGAAGAGAGTAAAAAGACAGTGGAGGCAATGATCATTTTAACTATCATTTCTATTGGTAGTTTTTCACTATTAATCTTTTTTAATTCACCGCTTTTAGTCAGACTCTTTGGCGATAATCCAGAAACTCTGGCAATAGCTGTAAGATTTCTTAAAGCCTTCAGTATTGGGGGACCCGTGATTACGATTTATGGTGTGCTGGCCGGTCATTTAAATGGAGCCGGCAATACTCAGTCTGCCTTATACGGCAATCTTTTTTCGCAGACAATTTTTAAACTTGGGTTGAGTTATCTACTGGGAGTAGTCTTTGATCTGGGCCTGCTGGGAGTTTTTATTGCTCTCCCGGTCGACTTTTTAGGCAGGGCACTCTGGGTTGGCCGTAAATACTTAAGTGATGACTGGATCAAGGAGGCAGATTTTATGATCTCAGAGAGGAGAAAAGAGCAGAATAATAGCTAATTATCTTCAAGTAATTCAGGCAGGCAATTAATTAGCCAAATCATCCTGATTTTTTGCAGGTCAAAAATTAGTGAAAGCGAATTATTTAAATAGAGATTAAAGAGAAGTTAAATTATCAAGATTTATTAGGGGGTGCAGGATAATTAAAAGGCCTGAAATATATAAAAAGCTGAAATTGTTTGAAGACAGAACCCTGCTTTCAATTTTTGTGATTTTATGTCTTGCTGTTTTAGTTGCTTTCATTGTTTATTTTACTGGTGGAACCCGCTTTAGTTATGCCCATTTAATCTACCTGCCAATTATTTTGGCTGCTTATTTTTATAAAATAAAGGGAGGAATAACTGCTGCATTAATTGGAGGATTTCTACTGGGACCTTATATGCCGCTTAATACCACTACTATGACAATGCAGGGTTTGGAAAACTGGACTTTTAGAATGTCTCTACTGGTTGTAGTTGGAACTTTTGCCGGATACCTATTCTCTCTGCTCGAAAGTCAGCTTGAGCAGGTAAATCAAATTGCTTATTATGACTCTGAAACAGGACTGCCCAATAAGTTAAAACTAAAAAAAGAACTGGAAAAAGAGATTGAGGCTGAAAATGATTTCTATTTATTAATCTTAAGCATCAATAATTTTATTGATATTTATAAGATGATTGGCTTTATGAACTTTTCTAACTATATCAAAAAATTACTGCAGTATATAAAAGACTTTGAAAAGATTAGAGACCAAATTTATTATATTAATGAAAGCAAATATGGGCTTATTGTAAAAAAAGAATCAGATTTATCAATCTTTCTTA
Source organism: Halanaerobium sp. (assembly GCF_003070835.1). Classification (NCBI taxonomy): domain Bacteria; kingdom Bacillati; phylum Bacillota; class Clostridia; order Halanaerobiales; family Halanaerobiaceae; genus Halanaerobium; species Halanaerobium sp. The sequence goes on from NZ_QBLR01000109.1 coordinate 10,628, forward strand.
GTCAATTTGTAGAATACATTGATCATGCTGTTGAGTTTAATCAGATTTCTATTTTTAATGATATCAGTCTGGGGATTACAGCTTATCCTGAACAGAGTCAGATAGCAGATGAGCTTATTGATCAGGCCTTTATATCTCTGGAAAAAGCAGCTGCCAAAAAACTTCAGTACTGGCAGTATCAGGAGCAGGACAGCAGCTTTAAAGAGAGTAATATTGGATTACTAGCTGATATTAATAAATCAATCTTAAATGATGATTTTGAACTTTATTATCAGCCAAAGGTAAATTTGCTTGACAAAAGTGTAGAAACATTTGAGGCCCTAATCAGATGGAATCATCCAGAGAGAGGCTTTATCTCACCTGCTGAATTTATTCCTCTAGTTGAGCAGAGCAGTCTGATTGAACCACTGACTGAATGGGTGGTCAAAAAGGCTTTAAATGACATTGATAAATTTAACCAGAAAAATGAAGATGAAAAACATTCAATTGCAGTCAATATTTCTGCCCGAAATCTGCAGCATCCAAACTTTGCCGAAAGTTTAATTCAAAATTTAGAATTCTTTAACTCAAACTTCGCACTTGTAAAAGTGCTTTTGCACCTTGAAATTTCAATATTTTTTAGCAAAAAAATAGCATGAAACCCCCGTTTTTGGTATAATTGAATAGCAACAAACAAAAAACCATAACGGAGGTTCATGCTATGAAAATTATACCACAA
>NZ_QBLR01000110.1:0-11124 GCF_003070835.1 Halanaerobium sp.
TCTTTAAATAATAGATGTTTCAGTAATTAATATATAACATTTCAAATAAAGGATTATGGGTTACCTAAAATAAACCTAAATACATTAGAAAAGGAGAAAATGGTGTATATTCTTACACCATAAATAGAAGAAATGAATAATGATGAAATGAGAATTGAGCAGAGGTTAAAAAATATGAAGAAGTTTTATAATAAATCAGGAGAATTCATTGATAAACTTCCAGATGTAATACCTGATGAAACAAAAGAAATGATTAAGGAGAATATACTTGGGGATAAAGAGCTAAAAAAATTAATGGATGGTATTGATTCTCATAGACCACCTAGGATTTTTTTGATAGGAAGAACAGGTGTTGGTAAGAGCAGTCTTATAAATGCTATATGTGGAAAATATATATCTAAAGTAAGTGATACAAAGTCTTGTACAGAGAATACTAATACTTATTTATGCAAGGATAATGATAGAACTTTGATGGAAATACTTGATACAAGGGGAATTGCTGAGTCAGAAAGTTTAGATGATAAGATTTCAGCTGAAGAAATGATTATAGATGAAATTAATAAATTTTCTCCTGATATTGCAATTTTGATGTTAAACTGCACCCATAGAGATGATGTAGACTCTGATGTCGAATTTATGAAAAAAATTACTAAAACATATCAACGGATAAATAAAATAAGACTCCCAATTGTTGTGGCAATAAATAAATGTGATGAAATGGCGCCAACTAGATTTAAGAATCCAGAAGAATACCCAAAGAATAAAATTCATAAAATTAACGAAGTAGTACAGTACTATAAGGATATAATAGTAAAGAGTGGTTTAAAAATAGATAATATTACTGCCGTTTCTTCTTTAATTGATTGGAAAACTCCAGATGGTAAGGAAATTAGTGTTGAATACATTGATAATCTTCCTATATATGACATAAATAATTTAGAGATAGCCTTTGATGGTAGATATAGAATTGAAGAGTTGCTTGATATTTTGGAAGAAGCCATTCAAGATTTTGAAGCTCAAATGGGATTAAGAATGGCTTCACGTCTTAAAGAAGTGGTTAATAGGATAGCAAAACAATTAACCAATATTTTTTCTGGTATTTCAGCAACAGTAGCATTAACACCAATACCAACATCAGATATTTATATACTTCTAATTATTCAATCTGTTTTAGTATCACTAATTGCATTATTAAGTGGAAGAGAAATTTCGATTAAAGCAGCTAAGGATTTCATACTTGGAATGGGTGGAGTCTTATTAGGTGGATATACATTTAGAGTTATAGCCCAACAAAGTTCAAAAATTTTAAATGTATTTTGGCCAGGAGTAGGTTCTGCAGTCAGTTCTACTGTTGCTGCAACTGGTACTAAGGCAATAGGTAATGCTGCTATATCTTACTATATAGATGACAATACATTAGATGAAGCTAAAAAAAGATTTGAGAAATCAAAAAAAGAAGATTTAGAATCATAAATAAGTTAAAGTTATGGTTTAATTCGCTTTATAGGATTAACAAGTACGAAATTTAATAAATTATTAAATTACAAAAAAGGAAATTGCCGTAGTTAATTAAATTAGCTGCGGTTTTTTATTTAATTGCAAATTATAGTTTATTACTAAAGACTAAAGTGTTATAATAAATATGATAATTTTAAAGTTGGAGTATTGAATAAAGAAGAAAAAAAATGGGAGTGGCTAAATGATACTAAAAAAATTGATGCTAAAAAATTTTAGAGGTTATAAAAATGCTACAATTAACTTTGATGCTAATTTAAATGTAGTAGTTGGCAAAAATGATGTTGGAAAGTCTACTATATTGGAAGCACTGGAGATATTTTTTAATGCTGATACTGTTAAACCAGAAATTGAAGATTTATGTGTGACTTGCGAAGAGCCACAAATGAGAATAGGTGTCGTTTTCGATGTAAATAAAGACAGAGAATATTTGGTTGATAGTGCTAATAGAACAAATCTAAATGAGGAATTTTTATTAAATGAAAATAATGAACTTGAGATACATAAAGTTTGGGATTGTAGCAAAGATAAACTAACCAAATCAAGTATGACTGCATATTTAATAGCAAATTATATTAATGAATTTAAGGAAAAACCACTAATAACTCTTAAAATATCTGCATTAAGAGAAGAACTTAATAAGTTTGAGGATAAGATTGAAAATTATGATGAAGTAAATAAGAAAGAGAGTGCTTCAATTCGTAATGCACTTTATTCATCTGTAGAAAATAAGGAATGCTCAGTAGTAGAAATACCTTTAAATAAAGAAGATGGAAAAAAACTATTTAAAAGTATTGAATCTGAGTTCCCTTTATTCTTTTTATTCCAATCGGATAGAGCAAACAAAGATAGTGATAAAGAAGTACAAGATCCTTTGAAGGCAATTACTAAAAAAGCTATAGCTGAAGTTGAATCAGATCTGGAGGCTGTTAGGGAAAAAATTCAAAGTAAAGCAATCTCATTAGGAGATGATACATTGGAAAAATTGAAAGAAATGTCACCAGATATAGCAAGTATACTTAAACCTAATATTAAAAATAAACCTTGGCACTCACTTTTTTCTTTCTCCTTTGAAAGCGATGAAGGTATACCAATGAATAAAAGAGGTAGTGGTGTAAGGAGGCTTATTATTCTGAATTATTTTAGGGCAGAGGCAGATAGAGCTAATACTGGAGAAAAGAATATTATTTATGCTATTGAAGAACCTGAAACTTCTCAACATCCTGATCATCAGGTTATGTTAATAGAAGCTTTGATGGAATTGGGAAGAAATAGTGGAAAGCAGGTAATAATTACAACTCACACCCCTGAAATAGCAAAGTTAGTTTCTGAAGAAAACTTAATATTAGTGAAAAAAGTTGATAATAATCCAGTTTCTGTAGACGGTGATGAAAAGTTAAATGAAATTGTTAATACATTAGGACTTCTTCCGTATTATGGGAAGGTTGTGGTATGTGTAGAAGGTAATTTTGATGTGCTTTTTCTTAGAAATTTAAATCGAATTAAAGATTTTCGTGAAATTATTAATCTTGAAAAAGAGAAAATATCTATTATACCTATGATTGGGAGTAATCTCAAAAATTGGGCAGAAAAAAATTATCTTGAAAATAGTAATGTTGTAGAATTTCATTTATATGACAAGGATGATAACAGTCAATATAGCAAATCTGTAGATAAAATTAACAAGCGTGATGATAAGTCAGTAGCTTTATTAACAAATTATAGAGAAATGGAAAACTATATCCATCCTGAATTAATTAAAGACGAGTTTGATTTTGATACTTCTGAGTATGAGGAAGCCTGGTCAACAATTGATGTTCCAAAATTAGTATCTGATATAAAACCTGGACTAAAACAAAGTGATATTAAGAGAATAATTAATGGAAAAGTAGCAAAGAATCTTACTTCGAAGCATTTAAGAAAATTAGGTGTTTACAATGAAGTGAAGAGCTGGTTTGAAAAGATTAAAGAACTAAATAGCATATGTTAGTAGTTCTGTATAATACAAAGACAATTGAATAAATACAAAATAAGTAATAAAATAGAAAACAGTAAGTAATATTTAAAACCACAGGAGGGAACAATGGCAATTAAAAAAAGCGAACTTTACTCAAAACTATGGAAAAGCTGCGATGAACTAAGAGGAGGAATGGATGCCTCACAATACAAGGACTATATTTTAGTTCTTTTATTTATGAGATACGTAACGGACAAATACAAAAATTCAAAGAATCCTTTAATAATAGCACCGGAAGGTGGAAGCTTCGATGACCTAGTTAAAATAAAAGGAGATCCTGAAATAGGAGATAAAACCAACACTATTATAAGAAAGATGGCTGAAGAAAATGATCTTACAGGTGTAATAACTAATGCAGACTTTAACGACTCTGATAAGCTTGGAAAAGGTAAGGAAATGGTTGATAGACTTACCAACTTAATTGCTATTTTTGAAGATGAAAACTTAGACTTTGGCGGTAACTCTGCTGAAGGTGATGATATTTTAGGTGATGCCTACGAATACCTAATGAAGCACTTTGCTACCCAGTCTGGAAAGAGTAAAGGACAGTTTTATACTCCTGCTGAGGTATCAAGGGTAATGTCTAAAATCATAGGTATAACCAGGGCAACAAGACAGGATGAAACCATCTATGACCCAACCTGTGGAAGTGGTTCCTTACTACTAAAAGCTTCCGATGAATCACAAAAAGGTATGAGTATATACGGCCAGGAAAAAGACGTATCTACAGTAGCCCTTGCGAAGATGAACATGATACTTCACAATAATGAAACAGCAGAAATAGTCCAGGGAGATACAATAACCTCTCCTGAATTTAAAGATAAAGAAGGAAAGCTTCAAAGATTTGACTATGCTGTAGCTAATCCCCCATTCTCAACTAAATCATGGTCTAATGGAATAGATCCTTTAAACGATGAGTTTGAAAGATTCGATGGTATAGGAGTTCCTCCAGGTAAAAACGGAGACTATGCCTTCTTTCTCCACCTTGTAAAATCTTTAAAATCTAACGGTAAGGGAGCTATAATCCTTCCTCATGGTGTTTTATTTAGAGGAAATGCTGAGGGTGAAATCAGAAAGAACGTAGTTAAAAGAGGATATATTAAAGGTATTATAGGACTTCCAGCTAACCTATTCTTCGGCACCGGGATACCTGCTTGCATTATCGTAGTAGACAAGGAAAATGCTCAAAGCAGAAAAGGCATATTCATGATAGACGCCAGCAAGGGATATGTTAAAGACGGAAACAAAAACAGACTGAGAGAACAGGACGTTAAGAAAATAGTAGAAACCTTTAACAAACAACTTGAACTGGAAAAATATTCAAGAATGGTAGCTTTTGAAGAAATAGAAGGCAACGAATACAACCTTAACATACCTAGATACATAGATAACCAGGAAGAAGAAGATGTGCAAAATATTAAAGCCCATTTAAAAGGTGGAATACCTAATGAAGACTTAAAAGAACTGGAAAAGTACTGGAAGGTATATCCTAGCCTCAAGGAAGAACTATTTACTCAAGTAGATAATTTAGACTATGCAATGCTCAATGTTGGAATAGATGAAATAAAAGAAACCATATACAACAACAAGGACTTTATAAACTACGAAAAAGAAGTAAAGGACATATTAGATAATTGGACTGGTAGTAATAAAGACCTTCTATGTGGTATAGATGAAGATACAAGACCCGTAGAACTAATAAAAGATATATCCCACCAGCTTTTAGAAGCCTTTGAAGGAAGGGTAATAATAGATAAGTATGATATATACCAGTACCTAATGGCTTACTGGAACGATACAATGAAAGACGATGTATATATGGTAGTTGAAAACGGATGGATAGGAGATGAAGATCTTCTGCCGGAAGAATTAATTATCAACGGATACTTTAAAGGTGAAAAAGAAGAGGTAGAAAACCTGGAATCTGAAAAAGACAATTTAGAATCAGAACTTCAGGAATTTGAAGAAGAGCACACTGGTGAAGATGGATTACTTGAAGAAGTGAGAAACGATAAAGGAAACATAACAAAAACAGCACTTAAGAAAAAGGTTAAGGAACTTGAAAAAGAAAAAGACTCTGAAGAAGAACTTGAAGTATTCAACAAATACCTAACCCTAACTGATGATATATCTTCAATAAAGAAAAAGATAAAGAAAAAGGAAAAAGCCCTATCTAAAAAGGTAGGAGAAAAACTGGAAAATATAAGTGAAGATGAAGTAAAAGATATAGTAGTTGAAAAGAAATGGATAAGAACAGTAAAAAGTAAAGTCTTAGAAGAAATGGAAAGAATCTCCTACAGACTTACATCGAGAATAAAAGAACTGGCTGAAAGATACGAAGAACCCCTTCCTGAAATAGAAAAAGAAGTGCAAAAACTGGAAGGAAAGGTTAAAGAACATCTTAAAAGGATGGGTGTGTCATGGTAGAAGAAAAAGTAAGAGAAGGATATAAAAGGTCTGGAGTAGGGGTTATACCTGAGGACTGGGAAGTAAATAAATTAAAAAATTTAGTAACAAAGATTTCTTCAGGAAAGTCTAAAACATCATCATTTCAAAATGGCAATTATTCGATATATGGTTCTAGAGGTGAAATAGGCAGAAGTTTAAACTATGACTATACTGGAAGAAGAATACTTGTTGCTAGAGTCGGGGCTTATGCAGGAACTATATATTCAGTAGAAGGAAAATATTCAGTTTCAGATAATACTCTTATGATTGAATTGCAAGGGAAAAGTTTTTTTTATTACATATTAGAATATTTAAAGTTTCAAAAGTTAAACAAAATGGTTTTTGGATCTGGTCAACCTCTAATAACAGGAACACAATTAAAAAAATTAAATATTTTAACTCCTCCACTAAAAGAACAAAAAGCCATAGCAGAGGTACTATCAGACACAGATGACCTTATAACCTCCCTACAAAAACTTATAGACAAAAAAGAAAAGATTAAAAAGGGAGCAATGCAGAAACTCCTTACAGGAAAGGAAAGGCTGCCAGGATTTGACGGAGAGTGGGAAGAGAAGGAGTTAGGAGAAATAATTGAAGGAATTTATGATTATACAGCTAATGGAAGTTTTGCAGCACTAAAAGAAAATGTTAAATATTATAGTAAAAGAAACTATGCTGTACTTCTAAGAACTACAGATCTTGAAAAGAAAAAATTCGAGCCAGAAAGATTTACTGATAAAAAAGGATATGACTTTTTAAAAAAGACGTCCTTATATGGCGGAGAAATTATTATTGCTAATGTAGGTAGTTTAGGAAATGTATATAAAGTTCCTAAATATAATATGCCTATGACTCTAGCACCTAATACATACTTAATTAATATCAGAGAAAAATACGCTAAAGATTATATATACTATATGTTCAAAACAGATATTTTTTACGATAAAATCATGACGAAAGTAGGATCTTCCGCCTTTAAATCAATTAATAAAGATAATTTAAGAAGTATTTCAATGATTTTTTCACAAGACATAAAAGAACAAAAAGCTATAGCCCAAATACTATCAGAAATGGATGCTGAAATTGAAGCTTTAAATAAGAAGCTTGAAAAATATAAAAAGATTAAGCAGGGTATGATGGAAGAACTGCTAACGGGGAGGATTAGATTAGTATGAGTGAAATAGGTCAGCTGGAGAGAAAGACTCAGGAAAGAGTAAAAAAACTCTTTATTGATATCTTAGACTATAAATACTTAGGAGACTGGACCGAAAGAACTGTTAACTCAAATCTTGAAAAAGAACTCTTAGAAAAATACCTTAAAAGACAAAACTACAGCCAGTACCTGGTAAAAAAAGCAGTAGATGAAATTGAAATACTTGGAAAAGACAATTCCAGGTCTATTTATGATGTAAATAAGGATATATACACCTTCTTAAGATACGGTACCCAAATAGAGGAAGAACACGGTGAACATAAAAAGACCGTTAAATACATCAACTGGGATAAACCAGAAGAAAACGACTTCTATATAGCAGAAGAAGTATCCATAGAAGGAGAACATAAAAAAAGACCGGACCTAGTTCTATATATTAACGGTATAGCACTAGGAGTAATAGAACTTAAAAGAAGCACCGTATCAGTAAACAAAGGAATAAGACAAAATATAGCAAACCAGCAGTCCCAGTATATAAAACCTTTCTTTAATACAATGCAGCTTATTATGGCAGGAAATGATACTGAAGGATTAAGATACGGTACCATAGAAACAAAGGAAAAATACTACCTTAGATGGAAAGAAGATTATAAAGCTGATGATTTTACCTCTAAAAGTATAAGACTACTAATGAATGATGTAAATTCTTCTTTAGACAAAGAAGTAATAGCTATGTGTCATAAAAAAAGAATATTAAGTATCATACATGATTTCGTAGTATTTGATAAAGGAATAAAAAAAATATGTAGACCTAACCAGTACTTCGGAGTAAAAGCAGCTGTAAAAAGAGTTAAAAAAAGAGAAGGTGGAATAATTTGGCATACTCAAGGTAGTGGGAAAAGTTTGACTATGGTTTGGCTTGCTAAATGGATAAGAGAAAATATCCCTGATTCAAGAATACTAATAATAACAGATAGAGAAGAACTTGATAAACAGATAAAGAAGGTATTTAAAGGAGTAGATGAAAACATAGTAAGGATGAAAAGAAGTAGTGAACTGATAGAAAAACTAAACTCTACAACTCCTTTACTAATGTGTTCCCTTATACACAAATTCGGAGCAAGAAGTCAAAAATCAGAAGATGATGATATAACAGAATACATTGAAGAATTGGAAAAGAACCTCCCTGAAAACTTTAATGCAAAAGGAGATATATACTTATTCATAGACGAATGTCACAGAACCCAGTCGGGGAAATTACACGTAGCTATGAAACATATACTACCTAACTCTATGTTTATAGGTTTTACGGGAACTCCCCTACTTAAAAAAGACAAGAAGAAAAGTATTGAAATATTCGGTTCATATATTCATACATATAAGTACGATGAAGCCGTTGAAGATGATGTAGTACTTGATTTAAGGTACGAAGCAAGAGACATAGACCAGTATATAGAATCTCAAGAAAAAATAGACCAGTGGTTTGAAGCAAAAACAAAAGGACTAACTGATTATGCAAAAGATAGACTTAAAGAAAGATGGGGAACCTTACAGGCAGTACTAAGTTCAAAATCAAGGCTTGAAAAGATAGCAAGTGATATTATATTTGATATGGAAACAAAAGACAGACTTCAAAACGGTAAAGGAAATGCCATGCTTATATCAACCAGTATATATGAAGCCTGTGTCCTATATAATATATTCCAAGATAAGGGATTTAAGAGATGTGCTGTAGTTACCTCATACCAGCCTAACCATAGAGATGTATTAGATGAATACACCGGAGAAGACAGGGTTGGTGAAACCAGAGTTAAATACGAAACATATAATAAAATGTTGGAAGGAAAAGACACTGAAAAATTTGAAGATGAGGTTAAAAAGAAATTCGTAGAACAACCAGCTAATATGAAACTTTTAATAGTAGTAGATAAACTTTTAACTGGTTTTGATGCACCACCAGCTACTTACCTGTATATAGATAAACAGATGCAGGACCATGGACTATTTCAGGCCATATGTAGGGTAAATAGGCTCCATACAAAGGATAAGGAATACGGATACATAATAGACTATAAAGACCTCTTTAAAAGTCTTGAAAAATCAATAGACAACTATACTTCAGAAGCCTTTGAAGGATATGATAAGGAAGACATAACTGATGTAATTAAAAACAGACTTGCTAAGGCAAAAGAAAAGTTAGATGAGGCATTAGAACAGGTTAAAACTCTCTGCGAACCAGTCCAACCACCTAAAAAGACAACTGACTATATAGACTATTTTGTAGCTGAAGATACTACTGATGAAAAACAGCTTAAAGACAATGAACCAAAGAGAATAGATTTATATAAATATGTATCTTCTCTTGTAAGATCCTATTCTAATATAGCTAATGAAATGATAGAAGCAGGATATACTCCTGATGAAGTAAGAACTATAAAAGAAGAAGTAAAAAAATACGATACAGTAAGAGAAGAAGTTATGCATGCTGCAGGAGATTATATAGATCTAAAAGCTTACGAAGGAGATATGAGACATCTTATAGATACCTATATTGACTCTAAAGGAAGTAAACTTATAGCCAAATTTGAAGACCTTGCATTAGTAGATTTACTTGTAAAAGATGGAAAAGAAGCTATAGATGAACTACCTGAAGGAATCAAAAAGGATGAAGAAGCAGTAGCAGAAACCATAGAAAACAATGTAAGAAAGCTAATTATAGAAGAAAGTCCTACTAACCCAGCTTATTACAAAAGAATGTCTAACATACTAGATGAGATAATTTTACAAAGAAGAAGTAAAACTATCGAATACAAAGCCTACTTAGATAAGATAATAGAATTAGCTAAAAGATCTAAATCAGGAGGAAGCTCTGTAGAGTATCCTGAAAGAATAAATACTAGAGCACAAAGAGCACTATTTGATAACCTAGAAGAAGATGAAGAATTAGCTTCAATGTTACATCAAAGAATCAAAGAAGTTAAACCTCATGGATGGAGAGGAAGTAAACTCAAAACTAGAAAGATTGAATACGCAGTAAAAGAGATTTTGGAAAATAACGAAGAAAAGGTAGACAAAATAATGGAAATAATAGAAGAGCATAGAGGCGAATACTAAATGAAAAATATAACAGTAGGAAAAATCACGGTAAGTGTAGAAAAAAAAGATATAAAAAACATACATTTATCAGTTCATCCTCCTGATGGCAAGGTAAAATTATCAATACCAAAACAAACTAAAGAAGATACTATAAGGCTGTTTTTAATATCTAAAACACCTTGGATAAAAAAACAACAGAAGAAATTTGATAACCAGGTAAGACAAAGTTCAAGAGAATACATATCAGGAGAAAGCCACTACTTCTTCGGAAAAAGATACAGGCTTAATGTTTATGAAACAAATAAGAAGCAGAGAATAGTGATAAAAAACAACAGCTATATAGACCTATATGTAAGACCTAACTCTACTGTAGAAAAAAGAGAAGATGTGATGAAAGAGTGGTACAGAGAAGAACTAAAAAAAATCATACCAGACTATACAAGTAAATGGGAAAAGACTATGGATATACAGCTTAACTTCTGGGGAGTAAAACAAATGAAGACAAAATGGGGATCCTGCAATGCAGATAGAAAAAGAATTTGGGTAAACCTAGAACTAGCAAAGAAAAATCCAAGGTGTCTTGAATATGTTATTGTTCATGAAATGGTACACTTAAAAGAAAGAACGCACGGAGAAGCCTTTAAAAAACTTATGGATAAATATTTACCTAACTGGAGAGCTATAAAAAGAGAGCTAAATGAGATAGTTTATGAGATCTGAGATAAAGCCTAATAATTGGGGGAATTAATGGATAATTTTATTACTTATGAAAAAGTATTAAAAAAGAATTATATTATAGTATTGGGAGGAACTATCTTTGTAATTGGATTGATATTGGATTACTCTAACGCAGGATTTATAGCTGTCTCTTATACACATCTCCGAGCCCACGAGA
>NZ_QBLR01000111.1:0-10963 GCF_003070835.1 Halanaerobium sp.
ATTTATTTTAATTATCTTAATTTTTGGTGTAACTGTTTTAACTTCAGCAGCCGAATCTCTGCCAGAGTTGGAATATCAAGTTTTAGCCAGTTACAACCACGACCCTAAAGCTTTTACCCAGGGCTTAGAAATTCATAAAAACTATTTATATGAGGGAACTGGACTTTATAATAGATCAAGTTTAAGAAAAGTTGATATTCAGAGCGGCAGTGTTTTAAATAAAATCAAACTGGATTCCAAATACTTTGGTGAGGGTATAACTATCTTAAATAATAGAATTTATCAGCTAACCTGGAAAGAAAAAACTGCCTTTGTATATGACCTTAATTTTAATTTAATTAATAAATTTAATTATCAGGGAGAAGGATGGGGGCTGAGCAATGATGGAGAATTTTTAATTATGAGTGATGGTAGTGAATACCTTTATTATCGAAACCCTGAAACATTTGAACTGGTTAAAAAAATCACAGTCAAAAATAAAGATCAACGACTAAAAAATATAAATGAGCTCGAATATCAGGGAGGGTATATTTATGCCAATATCTGGCAAACTGATTATATTATAAAAATCAATGCTCAAAGTGGTGCTGTTAAAGCCTATCTTGATTTGAGTGGAATTTTAAAAACAGACTACCAGGGAGAAATAGATGTCTTAAATGGAATCGCTTATGACCCTGAAGCTGAAAACTTTTTGATAACAGGCAAATTATGGCCAAAGATATATAGAATTAAAATCATCGATTAAGCAAAAAACCCTCAGAAAATAATTTTTCAAAGAATTTTCCTGAGGGTTTTATTAATTCTCATCATTTTTGTTTAAAATATCATAAACATGAGAGTTATTATATTCACTGTATGGCTTTTCCTCTCTTAATCTTTTTAAAACTTTCCTACTCTCTTCCTCTTTTCCCGCTCTATTAAGCATCAGGCCCAGGTTATAAAGAGCTTCATCATAATAGTTGCTCTCACCATATTCATTTAGATAAATTCGATAAAAATGCTCTGCTGACTGATAGTTATCCATTTTCTCATGACTTCTGGCAAGCAAAAATAGACTTTCCCGCCTCAAATAATCAGTTTCTGTTAGATTATATATACTGTTAAAAATGTCAGCAGCATCCTGATAATCCTGACGAGAAAAATAATCCATTCCCAGATTAAATAACTGCTGTTCGGTACCTTCTTCTAAAAAAGTATTTGCTTCTTCCAGTTTATCTCTTTCTCTTTCCCGTTCTTTAATTTCTCTCATTTCTTCAATTGAGATCAAAGCTGAGCTGTTCTGATATTCGAGTAAATTCATCTCATTTAAAATTTCTGAACTGCTGCCCTCCATTTTATCTTCTTTACTTCTGTTATTTTCTGCAGAATTATCACCAGCTTCATTGGTTTGGGAGCTATTCGATCCTGCTTCAAGCTGACTGCTTTCTACAGCTCCTGAATCAGCAGTTTGATTTGAAGACAATTTATCAGTAGTCTCTTTAGAATCTTCTTTGTCTGCAGGCTCAGCAAACTCAAATCCCCTAATATTGCTTTCAATCCAGTTTAATGGACTAAATCCACTTAAATTTAGAAAAACAACAAACAGAACTACTGCAATCACTCCAGCTATTAAAGCACTCCGCTTATTAGTCTTTGACTGAAAGTTAAAAGCACTGCTTTCCTTATCTTCCGCTTCACACTGCATAATATAATTTTTAATGTTCTGATTACCGCTGTCTAATTCATATGCCTGATAGAAATATTTTAAAGCTTCTTCGTAGTTCTCCTCTTTTTTATATAAAAGACCAAGAATCACATAAGGTTCAATTAATTCGTCATATTCTTCAATTAATTTTTTTAAAAATTTTATTTTTTGATTTTTTTCTGCTTCATCACTAAAAAGAATATTTTTATATTCTTTTCTAATCTCTTTAAAATCCTGTTTGGTAATCAGCTCTAAATAATCGCGCGCCTTATTTTTATCCTTCTTTAGAGAAAGACTTTTACGCCAGGTCTTTTCCGCTTTATCAAATCTGCATTTAAGATAATAGGCCAGCCCAAGCAGGTTAAGTACAGATACACTTTTCGAATTAAATTTTAAGCACAATTTTAATTCATCAATTGCGTCTGACACATTATTATTTTTGATTAAATTCATTGCCTCTTTATAATGAGCATTATTTTTATTCATTATAACAACCTCTCCAGAGCAGTATCTGCTGCTTTTTTATTATTTTATCATATAAAAAGCGGTCTGAAAAGAAAAAGAGACAGCTGAAAAGCGATAACTCAGCTGTCTCTGATATAATATTCAACTTAAGACTATGCACTTTCTCTTCTATTTAAAACATCAATCATTACAGCCAGAATTATAATAAAACCTTTTACTATCATCTGGTAAAATGTATTGATCCCTAAAAGACTCATTCCGTTATTGATAACCCCGATAATTATGGCTCCAATTACTGTTCCAGAAATTGTACCAACACCACCCATAAAACTGGTTCCACCAATTATTACTGAGGCAATTGCATCAAGCTCAAAACCATCTCCTAAGTTAGGAGAGGCTCCATTTAAACGGGAGGCCAGCAAAATACCGGAAGCTGCACTTAAAACACCGGTGATCACAAAGACCATTGTTTTGGACTTTAAAATATTAATACCAGAAAGCCAGGCCACTTTTTCATTACCGCCAATAGCATATAGTTTACGTCCAAAGCGAGTTTTTCTTAAAGTATAAATTCCAATCATTACAATTACTGCAAATATCGCCACTGGAATCGGGATCCCCTGATAACCAATAAAAATTAGAAATCCTGATAAAAAACCTGCTACAGTAAGGATTAATCCTCCTGTCAGTTTAGCTTTATTGCGAACTTTTTCGCCATTTTTAATCTCAACACTGGCCTTAAAAACTGCAAAAATTCCTAAAATAAGAGCAACCACCAAAATAATTAATGAAGGCAGTTTTGCTATGTAACCACTACCAATACTGGCAAAAGTCATATTGGTTACAGGAACTGAAACTCCCTGAGTTAAAACCAGACTTAAACCTCTGGCTATGGTCATAACTCCTAAGGTAATAATAAAGGGATGGATATTAAATTTCGCACTCATAAATCCATTGAAAAATCCTAATACTCCACCAACACCCACCAGGGTAATTAAGATTGCAAGCCACATTCCAAAACCAGCCTGCATTAATAAAGTTACTGTTACTGCAGATAAACCAACTACAGAACCAACCGAGAGGTCAATCCCGGCCAGCAGAATTACCATCGTCATACCAACTGCAATTATTCCGTTAATCGTAACCTGTCTTACCAGATTAGTCAGATTTCTTGAACTTAAAAATGAAGGTGATAAAAAACTCAAAATTATAATTAAGAATATTAATGCTATAAAAGTACCATTGTTTTTAATAAACTTCTTCAAATTTATTCAACTCCTTTATTACCAGTAGCATATTTCATTATTGTTTCCTGATCTGCTTCGGAACGCTTCAATTCAGCAGTTTTTTTGCCCTCTGACATTACAACTATCCGATCACTCATCCCCATAATTTCTGGCAGTTCAGAGGAAATCATAATCACTGTCACTCCCTGCTCTACCAGCTGATTCATCAGTCTGTAAACTTCTGTTTTGGCACCAACATCAATCCCTCGGGTTGGCTCATCTAAAATCAATACATCAGAATCAGTAATCAGCCACTTACCAATTACAACTTTCTGCTGGTTTCCACCGCTCAATTTTTCTACAAAAACATCCAGCGAAGGAGTTTTAATATTTAGTTCATCTACATACTTTTCAGCAACTTTTTTCTCAGCATGATTATCAACTGCCAGTTTTGAACTAAACTTTTTAATTGATGGCAGGGTCATATTCATTACCAAATTCTTGTCCAGCAGCAGACCCAATTCTTTTCTATCTTCAGTAACTAAAGCAATCCCGTTATTAATTGCATCAGCAGGAGCTTTTATCGTTAATTTTTCTCCATTAAGATAAATCTCACCTTCACGTTTTTTGCCGTAAACTCCAAAGATAGCATTAACCAGCTCAGTTCTTCCCGCCCCCATCAGACCGGAAATCCCGAGAATCTCTCCTTTATAGGCTGAAAATGAGACATCATCTACTAATTTTTTGTCAGGATTAAAGGGATCTGGAACCGATATGTTCTTTACTTCTAGTGTTTTATCTCCCCTCTTAAAATCGTGACTTGGGAAAAGATCATTAATATCTCTTCCAACCATCCGAGTAATTATCTCATCTAATGTAACTTGAGCAATATTAATTTTATCGCCAATTGTAGAACCATCTCGTAAAACAACTACCGAATCTGCTATTTCTTCGATTTCTTCCATCTTATGAGAAATATAAATAATTGAAACTCCACTTGCTCTTAATTCATTAATTACTGTAAAAAGCTCATTAACTTCCGAGTCAGTAAGAGCAGAAGTTGGTTCATCAAAAACTAAAATTCTGGTATCTAAAGAAAGTGCTTTTGCAATCTCAACCATCTGCTGTTTACCAACTGTTAGGTCGCCAAGTTCAATTCTTGGATCTATATTCATGTTTAGACGCGCTAAAACTTTTTCAGCATTGTGATACAGTTCTTCCCATTTAATTCCACCGATTTTATTCAAAGGTTGTCGATCTAAAAAGATATTTTCAGCAACAGATAGGTCAGGCAGCAAATTTAATTCCTGATGGATGATTCCGATTCCGGCTTCTTCAGCCTCTCTTGTATTGTCAAAGCGAACCAGCCGGTCATCCAGATAAATGTCTCCTTCATAGGTTGGATAGGGCCAGACACCACTTAATACTTTCATTAAAGTTGATTTGCCAGCACCGTTTTCTCCTACCAGAGCTAAAATCTCTCCCTTTTCAAGAGTAAAATTCACATTATCCAGAGCTCTTACACCAGGAAAATCTTTAATAATATTTTTCATTTCCAGAATTTCTTCAGCCATTTATTTTACCTCCAGAATTGATTATTTACAAAGCAATCCCATCCACAATGGATGGGACTGCTATATTATCTGTTCTTATAGTCTTATATTTACTCTTCTTTGAAAATTTCTGTTGCCTCATGATATCCATCTGCAACTACAGTATCCATAATATTGTCTTTATTAACAACTACAATTTCTGTGATTACAGTTGGCACTTCAATCTGTCCATTATCAACATAACGGTCAATTTTTACAATTTCGTCGATTGGCTTATCTGGATTCTTTGCTAATGTAACTGCAACTTCTGCAGCTTTGTATGCTAAAGGTTTGATCTTTTTAAAGATTTCAACAGTCTGCTTACCCTGAGCAATATATCTGATATTTAATAAATCAGCATCAGAACCAGCAACAAATACCTTATCTGTGTCTGCCATACCCTGTGCTTCTAGAGCTCTTACAGCACCGGAAGCAAGACCACTATTATTTGCTACAACAGCGTCAATGTTATTGTCGTACTTTGTTAGAGCATTTTCAGTTGTAGCCATTGCCAGATTAGGAGACCAACCTTCGTGGCTCTGGTCAACTACTAAGTTAAGACCTTCATATTTTGCAACTGTATCTAAAACACCCTGAGAAAACGCATTAGCATTGGAGTCACCAGGCTGACCTCTTAATAATACTACATTACCCTTAACTTCACCACGGTTTTCTTTAAACCACTTAACCATTGCTTGACCCTGTAATTCACCAACAGCCCAGCTGTTCTGAGTTAAGAAGACATCAACTTTACTGTTCATAATTAAAGAGTCATAGTTTACTACTGCAACCCCGGAGTCATGTGCCATTTTAACCATGTTGCTGGCTGTACCTGTATTAACAGGCTGTAATACTATAACATCAGCACCCTGTGTTAACATATTTTCAAACTTAGAAAGCTGTATGTTCTCATCGTTATTTGCTGAATCAAAAATAACCTCATCAGCACCTAATTCTTCTGCTTTTTCTATAAAAGCATCTCTATCTTTAATATATCTTTCTTCCTGCATTGTCTTCAGCAGAAAACCAACTTTGATTAGACCGTCATCTTCTTTTTGATTACCGCCAAGAAGATTATCCAGCCAACCGCCACCGTCCTGAGCAAAAGCCGCCATTGAGATCGAGGAAACGAGTAAAACAACTACCAACAAAATACTTAATTTTTTCATTATTTACCCCCTAATAGTTTTCTCAATGTGAACCATTATTAACTTATAATCACTTATAATCCTCAAAGAGTTATTTGATTTATCTAAATTGTATATAATTATCTGAGGATTAACCATAGAATATTTTTTTAAACCCTTGAATATTTTTTGTGTTAATGAATTATATCTTTTTTATAAGTTTTTCAAAGCTATTATTTTTTTCCTTTGTCGTTCACTCCGCCTCCTGCTTCCTTCAATGTCAAAAATTAACTTCAGTAATCAAAAAACGGCTAAACCTTCTGGATTTGAAGGTTTAGCCGTTTAGTTGATTTCTATTTTACTGGAAATTTCAATCATTCTACAAAAGATTTATATTATCCCGGTAAGTTGTGGGAGAAGCTCCAACCATTTTTTTAAACCAGGAGCTAAAATAATAGGCATCATTAAAGCCAAGCTGATCAGCAATCTGATAAATTTTATCATCAGTAGT
Source organism: Halanaerobium sp. (assembly GCF_003070835.1). NCBI lineage: Bacteria > Bacillati > Bacillota > Clostridia > Halanaerobiales > Halanaerobiaceae > Halanaerobium > Halanaerobium sp. The sequence continues at coordinate 6,606 of NZ_QBLR01000111.1, forward strand.
CTTTAATAGCTCTTTTGCCTTATTTAATCTGATCATATTAAGATAGTCACTAAAGCTCTCTCCACTTTCTTCGTGAAAAAGGTTACTTAAATGACCGGCACTTAAATTGAATTTGCGGGCCAGCTCACTTAAAGTAATTCCATCCTGATAATTTTCAGCAATATAGGCCTTCATTTCACTGATAATTTCAGCATTTTTTTCACCTGGTTTAAAAGAAATTAAATTATGCAGCCTCAACAGAAATTCCTTGAGTATAATCTCAATTTCTTTTATTTGCTCATAGTTTAAATTTTCTATACGCTCTTTATCAATTATTTCCATTAAATCTTCTGCTTGATAGTCTAAATCCTTAATAATCTTAAAACTTTCTAAAATTAGATTGTTCAGAACAACAAATAATTTTTCTTTATTGAGATCTGCCGCTTTTAATTCTTCAATAATTTTATTTACTGTTTCTAAAACATCTTCTTTACTGCCTCTTTTTAAGACTGCCTCCAAATCAATTCGGTCCATTATCAGAGACTGATGCTGAAAAAACTGATCATCAATCAACCAGTTATAAATTGTATCAAGTTTATTTTCATTAATATAACTGGAAATCTCGCCTCTTAAAACAGCAAGCCGCTGTTCATTATCTTTTTCTTTAATCAGCTCTTCTTTCGCCTTGTTGACAACTTCTAAGAGTTTTTTTGAACGAAAGGGCTTTAATAAGTAATCATTAACCCCAAAACGGATCGATTTTTGGGCATATTCAAACTCAGCATAGCCTGAAATCACAATCACTTTTAAATGACTGCCACTTCTCTTTGCTTCTTCGATCAAATTCATTCCACTCAATTTGGGCATCTGGATATCAGTGACCAGAATGTCTATCCCCTTTTCCATAATGATCTTTAAAGCCTCTTCTCCGTTGGCTGCAGCAAAAATCTGATAGCCTTCAGCTTTCCAGTCTGTATTATTAATCAATTTTTTTCTAATCGGTTTTTCATCATCAACCAGCAGTAATTTAAAGTCCAAATTACTTTCCTCCTCTCTGATCAATCCTAATAATCACAGTAGTTTTCTCACCTTGATCACTTTCAACCCTCAGGCCAGAACTGCCTCCGTACATTAATTTTAAGCGCTGATCCACATTGCGCAGGCCAAAATATTTCTGCTGATCATCAGTTTCCAGTCTGCCAGTTAAAATTTTATTTATCTCATCTACCTTTGCAGCGGGAATACCAACTCCATTATCTACAATTTTAAAATATATATTCTTATTTTCCCGGTAGCCTTTTACAATAACCAGTCCTTTCTTCTCAGACGGTAGCAAACCGTGGTAAATAGCATTTTCAACAATCGGCTGCAGGATTAATTTTGGAATATGCTTATCCATTATTTCGTGATCTTCAACATCAATGATATATTCATATTCTTCTCCATGCCGAAACTGCTGAATAAAAAGATAATTTTTTACATGTTTAATTTCATTTCTAATTAAGACCATTTCTTTACCGTGGCTTAAACTGAGGCGGAAAAACTTACCAAGAGCCTCAACCATATGAGTTGCCCTGTCAAAATCTTTGTTTTCTAAAAGTCCAATTATTAGATCCAGAGTATTATAAATAAAGTGAGGTTTGATCTGATTATCAAGACTCTCCATTTCCAGTTTTCTAAGCAGCTTTTGCTCTCTAACATTTTGTTCCATTAATTTATTAATCCGCCTGATCATCTTATTAAAACTCTGACCCAGCTCAGCTATTTCATCATTACCACTCGTATCAATTTTAACTGACAGGTCATTTTCGGAAGCCCGATGAGTTAACTCCTGCAGCTTCTGGATTGGCCTCGAAAGTGAGGATGATAAATAAATGGTCAACAAAATAATAATTAAGAGTACCACTAAAGTCATATATAATGTAATGTCAGTTATATAATTCAACTCTGCTTCTACCTCATCTGCCGAGGCCATACTAATTATATACCAGCCAGTTGCATAGGAAAAAGTAGAAGTCAAAATATACTGTTCTCCATTTAGATTAAGCTTGCGGTCCGGAAAACCGGCATTATACAAGAGACTCCTCTGCCCTATCAGTTCCTGGTTAGGGTGATAGATGATATCGCCATTCTGATCCGCAATTAAAAAGTAACTTTTTTCTCCCAGATTAAAATCGGTTAAATTTGCCAGTACATCCAGATCAATATCTGCAGAAATTAAAACATTTTCCTCGGCAATTTCGGGATAATATGAACTGACAATAGTAATTACTTCCTGCTGCAAATAATTTGTATAGGGAGAAGTAAAAGATATCTCTCCACTTGAATCAGAATACATCCTGTCTCTAAAATTTTCCAAATCAATATTATAAATCCCATAACTGCTGATTCTGCGTCCATCCTGAAAGGTTATTGCAATATCTTCCAGTCCGGGCTTCATCTGTTTTAAATTATTAAAATCCTCCCAGATTCTAAAAGCATACTTCCTGTTATTTCTAAAATCATTGGCCTGGGTTAGTTTTATAAATTGATTAATATAAAAATCCTGTTCTCTGCTTAAAAAAGTTTCAATCTCACTAATATAGTCTTCCAGATCTCTTTCCATTCTATTTACCATTTCCTGTGAGTAAGCACTAATTCGATCATTAATTGCCCCCCGATAAATATTAAAAGAAAGCAGCCCGGATAATAAAATTGGCAGCAGACCAATTATCAGAAAAGAAATAATTAGTTTTGTTCTGATCGTATGAATCTCTATTTTTTTGAATAATTTTTTGAAAAGATTATTAAACATTAAATTTCCACCTTATTTAACCCTCCAGGGTCGATGAGTTTGCAAAAGCCGCTCTAAATTATCATCATCAGCAACTTCTACGCCAGTTTCAATATATTCTCTCGGTTCAACTCCATATTTTATATAGTTATATAATGTAGAAAGACCTTTAGAACCCATTGTGGCCATATCCTGACCAACTAAATACTGCAGCAGTCCTCTTTCCTGTAGTAAGAGAGCATCATAAAAGATATCTATACCTACAGCAACTCCTCCGTTTGCGGCCCACTTCTGAAAATTAGGCAGAGCCTCTGCCGGTACATAAAAAGGCCAGCCGCCGACAAAAAATATAATATCAATGTCAGGATTTTGCTGTAAATACTGTTCCAGCAGTTCCACCGAAAGGTTAACACTGTCCTGATTTTCAACTATATCCTGCACTCTAATATTTGTGGCTTCAACAGTGTCCAGAAAGCCTTCAATCCGACTGTCGAGATTAAGAGCACCCCGGACACCTGTCATAATCATAGTATCCAGATTTTTCTCCTGCTGCCTGTAATCAATGTTTTTGTTTTCTAAAACTTTAAGTAAACCTTCTGCAGTAACTCTGCCCGCCTCATAATTATCAATCCCAATATGAAAAAGGCGCTTACTATCAGGAGCATCTGCATCAAATGTTGCTACTGCAATTCCTGCCTCTATAGCTCTGTTAATTACATCTATATATTCAGGTGTATTATTGACACTTACCACCATTCCATCCACTTTTCTGACAATCAAGCTCTCAATTATTTTTATCTGTGCTTCCTCATTGTAGACAAAAGGAGCAACCCACTCAATATTAATTCCAAGGTCAATGGCTTTTTCCTGGGCATGTTCAAAAGCATCTAAAAAAATTGGATTGTCAAGTGACCGCGGAACATAAGCAATAGTAATTTCTTCATCATCTTCATTTGCCTGAATATTTTCTGCTCCAGCTGCAGAAGTCAAAAGCGCCGGAAGAATTATAATTACTACTAATACAAATAAAAGCCTGTTTTTTTGAGCAAACAAATTTTTCACCTCGCTTATTTCTTAGCTATCAAAAAATTTCAAAAATTTAATAGCACATAAAAAAAGACCCGATAAAGGCCTTTTATCTTTAACGCGTTCTATGCCATCAGATTAATATTTTGGCCTCTGCCCGGTCCGGCAGCTCTAGCCTGCTGCACAGCCTGGGAGGTTTCCTGCATACCTTCAACAAGTTTAGAGACCTGATCAGCACTCTGACCCATTGCCTGCCTCATCCCGGAAATGCTCAAAGCCTGCTGAACACTTGCTATCTGATTTTGCATTGCAGCATTTATACTGCTCATTATATCAACTCCCTTGAGAATTAACCTTAATTAAACTAGTCAGTATTTTAATAATAGCAGATTCCAGGCCTTTTTTCCACTATTTTGAGTAATTAATTAAATAAAGCAGGTAAGTGTTAATGTTCTTGTGGAAATGTGCAGGGATATTGTTCAAAAGAAACATACAGATGAAATAGTTACAGATTTAAAGAAAATTTACAAAGCTCCCAGCAGAGAGTATGCAGAGCAGGCCTTAAATGATCTCAGCTCAA
>NZ_QBLR01000112.1:0-10729 GCF_003070835.1 Halanaerobium sp.
GGTCTGTATTATAGCCTTCTTCAATCATCAAAGAAGGAATATACCCCTTTTCTTGCCATTTATTAAATCTTTCAGATAATAAATCAATTACCTTTTTTTCTCTATCTAAATCCTCCTTAGTAGGTGCTGTATAATACCTTTCTGTCTTTAGCTTTCCTTTTTCGTCTATATAGTTTTTTACATATCTTATGGCGTATAATCTTTCTTGAAAAACATCATCTTTTCGTGGTATAAACTCATGTTTCTCCCATCTTCTTAACCCATAAACAGTATTACCTTCTGCATCTTTTCTGTCTCCCCTAATGGCATATATAGGGGTTTCCATTTCACAGTGTGGACAATAAACCTTGTTGTTTCTAATGGTTATATTCTTGTCTGATTCCTTAAACTGTTCTTTTGTAGCATCTTGTACTATATCAATATCAAATCCATCTATACCATTATCTTTTAGTATTGCTACTGTTTTTGTTCCTTTTCCAATGACCCAAGATGGGGCTAAGGGTACTTTGTATCCACATTCTGGACATATGGTTTCATTACAATAAAGATAAGAATCTGCCCTATGTCCTTTTTCATTATGCTCAATTTTCCACTCAACAATCTGCTTGTCTACTTCCTTATATACCTTTTCTTGAAATTCTCTTAATTTTTCTACTTCTTCATCTGATGCTCCTGCTATATTTAGCGATGCCCAGGTAAGTAGTGATGCTACAGGATTTAAATCAGAAGCATAAACATCTGCCCCCATCCTGGCAGCCTCAAAAGGTATGCTTCCTCCTCCTGCAAAACAATCCCCTACCCTTGGCGTATGACCATATCGCTTTTCTCCTAATTCCTTAATTAGCTCTTGTAGCGAAGAAGCATTAGTCCCTAAATGCTCATTTATTTCTTTCCAAGCATTTTCTGTAAGATTTTTTACATGTTCTGGTCTGTCACAATAAACTAACTTTTCATCATAAGTCAGTCTATTAAATGCTAATTTTTGAAGTTCTTCCCTTTCTTCCATAGATAAGCCTTGTATGTACTTAGGTTTCTCTTCTGTTGATTCAGAATCAAAATACTTTGCTCTTTCTTTTTTATTAAGTATTGAATATAGTTCTTTCATGGTCAAGTTTTTAGACTTTCTAAGATATAAGCCTTCATCATCCATTGTCAGTATTTTTAAAAATATTTCTCTATCTTTTACAGGATTATCTGATACAGGCATAAGAACCCCAAGGAGTGTAGCTCTTACGAGTATAAGAGGTTTCCTCCCCCACCATTTACCAAGTCCCGTAAGAGTTTGTCCTAAGTTAGCTTTCCTTTCTTTATAACTTTCCTTCGATACTTTAGATACTGGAAACTGCATTTCTATAAATGACCTACTATAATCTAACATTTTGCCCACTCCTTCAGTTGTAACCTTATTTAAACAAATCAAATATGTTTAATTGCTTATGTTTTTCATCATCTATTGGATTTTCTGTAAGAGCATATCTGATAGCCTTCCTCCACCCTCTTTTATCATCGGCTTGACCTGTTACTGCATTTGTCATGGTAAAAAGCCACCAACGTTCTTCTCTACTAAGCCCCAGCCAATTCTTTAGGGCTACGGGTATTAGTTTAGGGTCCGAATCTTCTATTGCCCATAGCAAGAGTACCATTTCTTTTCCCAAAAGCCTGTCTACTGGTATTTCCCCTATCTTAAATCTTCCTACAAGTATATTATTTTCCCTTAAAGTATTGTTAAACTCTTGCTGTAATGGATCTTTTACTAAATCCCATTTATGTTTATCTATCCTGACCTTCAGCGATTTATAATCTATATCGCTTTGTTGAACCTCAGAATCATCCCAGTCAAATCGTTCATAAACTGCGATTTTTTGATTTTGGCTTCTTGGAATTACAACAAAAAAATGATGCTTCGTTTCCTCTGGAATATATCCAAAACCTAATGCTTGGATTTTAGACATTACTTAAAACCTCCTACTGTCTATTGCAAAATCTTGTTCTTGTATTGTTCTATTATTTCTTTATTGTCTGATACCCACTCTTCAAATACCTGTCCGCTATCAAAAATTACTTTGTTGATTGTAATGTGAGTTTCAAAACTCTTGTCATCAAAGAACTTATCAATAAGACCCTTTAACTCTTCCACAAGATTTTCAGGTTTTTTAATGTAAAAATCCCCCATAGTCAACTCAATAAATCCTGTATTTGTACCACTACCTTTTTCTGTTATTCCAATAGTTACACCTGAAACAGATAAATCATATTTACTTAACTTTTCTACCACATTAAATGTTTCAGTTGTATTATTAGATACTATTGGCTCTATTAAATGGACAGGTTTCTCTTTATCTATTTCAAACTTTTTCTCTTTTACTTCTATTTGCATTACATCTGAATAAACCCCAAGACTTTCATTAAAAGCGATGGCTTGAATAAACTTAGCTCCTTCAGGAATAATAAAGCTTTCTTCATAAACTCCTCCACTTTCTTTAGGGTTAGAGCCATCAGTTGTATATCTGATAGTAACATTTGGTGATGTAGCTTTTAGTTCTACATTGGATTTTCCATCCTTGTCATAAATTTTATGTTGTAGATTAATCTTTCTTGTCCAGTATTCTACAGGACCTGTAGTATTTTTTCCTGTACTATCTACACATAAAAATGATAACTTTAATTCTTTAGTTTTAAAATTATGAATATCCTCAACTACCATTGAAGCTTCTGTAGCATCCCCATTAATTTCATAATGTACCCTATCCCCATTATGAGGTTGTATCTTCAAAGTAACTTCACCTGTGTTTTTATCTTCGCCTATTTCTCTAACAAATACAGATGTTTCTGGAGCTGGGGGCTCTTTATCTAAATATCCTCCCGTTTCTATCCAAATCCCCTTTCTCAACATGTCGTCTCTTAAATCTTCTAATGCTCTTGGGTTATGCCATGGCCATGCTGTAATAGTAGCTACTCTCTCTTTTAAGTTATTCCATGTCATTTGCCTTTGAGTGAAAATCCTATCTTCAAACATCCCCCTAAACTCTTCAGTATCCGTTTGCTTAGTAAATTTCATGACCTTAATAAGTAGGTCTCTAATTTGGTCTTCAACATCATAATTATTTTCGTTAAACTTCATTTCAAAATCATCATTTGTAAGTCCTCTACGCTTAGGATAATGCAATGTCACAAAAGTTTCCCTTGTAGCTTGCAGTAGTTGAAGATTAACTTTATCAAATAAATCTAACGCTTGTTGATATTGTGGGTCGTTTTCTGGCAACTTTTCCTCATTGTTCATACGGTAAATAATAGTTTCCATAGCTTTATACTGTTTTGCAATATTTATTAGTCCTTCCATAGAAGAACGCTGTCCAGAAAGAAACATAACTCTATTTTTGTAGGTAGTATCCTCAAAAAACTTCTCAATATCTGGATTTAAACCTTTATTTCCTGGATATGGCTCTGTAAGTATTAGGGTAATTTTATCTTTTTTTAATTCAATTTCTTCAATAGATGGGAAAACTAATACTTCTTGATAACAATCTGATAACTTAGGCCTAAATTTATCTTTTAATATATCCTTGATTTTTTGCTTAGCTACTTCATAAGAATAAGTATTTACTAAATCTAAAAGCTCTGCATTTACATTTTTTATATCTTTAAAAAATAATCTTTCATTTTTATCTGTATATAGGTACCAAGCCTTAACCTTATATTCTTCTAAGGCTGACTTAAGTCTTGTAATATCTCTACCTGGTTCTGCCATATATCCTATCAGCTCTTGTATGGATAAACCTATAATTGCATTAGTCACATTAGCAAGAGAAGATACTAAAATTAATTTACTTAGGTCTTCCATATCTGTACTTTTTGCTTGTTCATCCATTATCTCTGCAACAGACATCCCTTGATTCGCAATGTCATGGGATATTGCATTGGATAACCTTGGTTTTATAGACTTTACCATTGGCATTAATTCTTTATCATTTAAATTCATGTCAAAAGCATTAATTAAATATCTATTTTTAGCTTTTATATCACCACTATAAAGGTCCCTTACCATCATTCTCGTTAGTCTAATAAACCCTCTTGTTTGCTGGAATCCTGGATTCTCCTTAAATCTTGCAAATAAATCCCTAATTGACGGATGAAAAGGATAGGATGTATAAATACCTTTTACTATTTCCTCAGGAGAATAGTTTGTATATCCCATTTGCCTTGCTTCAACAACTGCTCTTCTATATTCCATTGCAATTTTATCGATATCTTCTTTTTTTCCTACTTTTTCAAATAATCTTGTTCTCAAGATATTATAAAGGTCATCTGTATTAGCCCCTACTGGCTCGATATTGATTGCGGAACGCTCAATTTCATTTTCAAGTTCCTTAAAAGATTTTTGTAAAAGTTGGGAACCTTCTTCATAAGTAGCTTGTAAGTCAGAAACAACAATACAAACATTATGAAGTTCTGCTTTTCCTACTGCATTAAACAAATTTGCAAGAGCAGTCGTTGTAATATCTGCTACTGTACCTGTTCCTACTGGTATTGTTTTTGCATTTTGTAGATAAGGTGGAAGCTCATCAAGTAAAATTAAAGTTGGAGTCTCACTTTTAAGTAAGTTAATCCAGGCAGATTGTCCTGGGGCCATTAAAGGTGTATAAAAACTATTAAACAACTCTTTTTTACCAAGTTGTTCTGCTATTTCCCCCCATATTCCGAATTCTAAATAACTTTCCCTTCCTGTATAAGCTACTACTCTTATGTCCGAATCTACATTGGCATACTTACCATTTAAAATACTTTTTCTTATCTCTTTGTTTTTCGCGAGGACTCCAAGTGCAACCATATTGTGCGTTTTTCCCCCGCCCATAGCTTGAGTTAGTTTAACCAGACCACTTGATGCTTTCCCTTCAAATCTCTTAAATGCAGTATCAAATAATAGTTCCATTCCTTCTGTAATAAAAGTTTCTTCAAAAAATTGCTTGCCGTCTATGGAACCGTCCAGTAAATTACTTAGGTCAAGTGTATCGTCTCTTTTTGTCTCATCAAATACACTTTCCCTTGGCTTACAAGCTTCAAATAAGGTTTTCATTTTTATTTACCTCCTAAGTAACGTCTAATATTAATTCTGTTTTTTATCCAATATTGATTTGAAAATCATTCTCTTAAAAAAACATCAATTTTAAATCATAATTATAATTAATAAAACGCTTAATACTTGAGCAACATCTTTCTGAGTTTTATTATCATCAATCTCTTTAGGAATAGAATTTCTCCAATGTAGCCCTCCCGATATCTGCAATGGTTGGCTAGGCATTCATTTCCTAGTTATCATGTTGTGAAACAAGCATTAACTCCGTTTGGTATCATCCATTTCCATGATATCACAGACGTCGCATTTTAACGCTATACAGATTTTTTGTATTATTTCTGTACTAACATTTTCATTTTTACCAAGCTTTGTTATCGTAGCAGAACTAATACCTGCAAGCTTCTGCAAGTCCTTCTTTTTCATATCTCTATCAATAAGAAGCTTCCAAAGTTTTTTATAACTAATTACCATTGTAATCACCTCTATCTATGTATAATTACATAATATCATTGGCCTCATTATATTGCAAATAATTTCTTTACATACGCGCGATTTTTGATTTGTACTTAGCATTTATAATTCTAAACCCAGTATAGGACAAGTTTATAAGATATTACATCCATCTTATTATCTCAACTCTAACAAAATCATCTATTACGGCAACTCAATCCAACCGTTTACTGCTTAATTTTGACCAAAAATATACCCCCGATATGTTCCCATATACACATATCGAGGGTATAAATTGAGTTGATAGAATTGCTATCACTTTATGATACCCAGAATCTTCAAGGCTTTTCGAACTTATATCTTAGACATACGCAAATAGCTTCTACATGCACCAACCTATCTGGATTGATGTTTTATACTGATTCTTACTTTTTCTACTACATTTTTTCTTTTTCTTAGTGGAATCGTGCTTCTTTATACTACATCTAATATAAGTTGCGAATTATAACATCTGTTTGGAGCTTAATATTGGTATGCCAGAAGTTATATTCATCTAGCTTTTGGCTTGCTTCATTATAAACTGGTTTTGTTCCGGTCGGATCCTTAATAGTTACAATGAGACAGAACTCTTGGCTTGGTACAGTACCTTCCATTTGAGACTTAACTTCTATGTGATCTCTGTAAAGACCTTTTATATTAAGATACCAATTCTTGTCCTTCGTTAAGTACTTAAGCTTGTTACCATCAGTCATTTCAGATAAATCGACTGCATACTTCTTGACAGGATAATACTTATCTCCATACTTAATCAGTAATCTTTCTTTAAGAGCAAATTCATCCGTATTGCTTCTCATTTTCTTCTTGCTGTAATAATTTTCAAGAAGCACATTCTGAGAACCATCTCGTCCTACTGGATTAAGAATATTTCTTTTGGATGTGTCCCTATCCTTCTTAGCATCATATGTACCCATTTTAATATCTACATTAGATTGGCAATACTCTGCTCTCTGTGTCGAGTCAAGAATTGGGTTGTATACCAAGGTTACAATGATTTGTCCCGTAAAGTAATCTCCATCCACAAGACATTCAGGCATAGGAAAGTCCATTATATCAATGTACTCACCCTTTGCAATTTCATCACGCAAGATCAAGGTAACTTCGTAAGGTGAATTATATAAAATTTCTCTTACAGACTGTGGTTTCCCGAATCCCACTTGATTTACTCTTTCAGTTACTGGAACTCTTAGATTTTCTGAATAACTTGCAGAATGGACAATCAGGGCCTTGATTAATAAGGGATCAAACTCTTCTTCCATTTCTTGATGTAAACCTGCCGCGAGTGATGCAATACGAGGTGTAGAATAACTTGTTCCCACTGATTGACAGATTGCACCATCCAATCCGAATGATCTCACCCCTGTTATAACCATCCTTCCTGAAGCATCTACACCAGCATTTCCGCCATAATGTACTATTTCTGGTTTAATGATGTAGGATGGTCCACGGCCAATTCTTGTAAATGGTGATGGATTATCAATCTCAGCTAAATCTAGTGCGGATTTTTTATGTGCAATAGATCCGACCACTATAGATCTTACACTGTCAGCGCCTTGATGGATCTTTCCTTTTGGATGACCCGTCTTAAAATTTTTACAGTTTCCCGCAGATTTACAGATTAAAACTCCATACTGATCCTGCAAAGCATCTAGTGCAACAGCAAAATCGGAGAAGCTATATTCATCCACTTCATTGATAATGCTAATTGACAGATTCCACACTTTCACATCTCTGTAATGGGCTTTGACAGCCTCTTGGCTGTTTCGAATTAACTCATCTTCTTCGATGCCTTCCTTATCAGTATCTGGATAAACACAAGCATCCAGAACTTGAACACCCTCAGTACCGACCCACTTTTTGCCTTCCAAGTGATCACCATAGATAACTACTCCTGAAACAAAAGTTCCATGATCTTTTTTTACATAAGGTTCTGGATATGCAGTATATCGCTCTTCTACAAGTCATGGTTTCACATGAGGAATATCAGCTATTCCGTTATCTAAAATGCCCACTATCGCATACTTTTTTCCTTCTTTAGGAGTTAAAATGTTAATCGTTGCTTCATCTTTTTCCATATCAAGAGCAACTGTATATTTTGGCATAGGCTCGATGGAAAAAATAGCTTCAAAGATTTCATTTTTATTAAGAGTCATAAACTCATCAAGTTTAACACCCTTAACATTGTAGACTACATGGCTTGGTGAATAATTGGTTCTGATTACTTCGTGGCCAATTTGCTTCATTGATCTTTCAAAGTAGTTTCTAATTGCTGTATTTTGCTCGTAATTTTGAAAATCAATGAGTTTAACTTTATAGTCAACAGACTCAGCACTTTCGCTCTTGGCAATTATAGGTTCAAAGTCAGATATGTTTTCAATTGCAGATATTGCGTGGGCATATCGCTGAGTATTCTTTAAGCGCTCAAGTATTTTATCTACTTCTCGAGAGTCATCTACTTTGATAATTAGCTCATCTTCATCCGCCAATCCTAATACATTATTATCTGTACCAGTCCTAAATAAGTTGCTCACTTCACATCTATGGGTTTTTGCCGTTGCATCGTCGATAATTCTAGTCTTGAAAACGAATGGAATTAAAGAGTTATCCCTTTCCTTCTTTAACACTTTCGTCCTAAACTCCTGAAATGTATCAACAAAAACTCTGGACTTGATCTGTAGTTCTTCTGGACTTAATACGAATTTAGGTGGATCTCCTCCTCCACCAGCTTCAACTCTCATATTGTCTACTTCTCTTTTAGCAAAAAATTTAATTGGTAATCTTTCATCAGCCATTTTTACACCGCCCCTTCTTTCACTCTGGAGAGTTCGCTACATCTCTCACCTTCCTAATCGAAAAATCATAGTTATCGCAAATTTCCTTTTGTGTCACCCCATATTGCAACAGGTATTTAATAAAATCATTCTCACTGATAATCTTATGGTTTCTATATAAATACACTTCATGCAATATATCCCAATTATGAGTCATATCCTTTTTGTTTATGATGGATTTCTTTATTGCGTTACTTACTACTGTTTTGACATCTGCATGGCTAATACCATCTAAGGCGGCTGCCAGCATTTCCAGTTTCTTTTCATTCTCCATCACATTACTGTTTGTATTCTTTGTATACAACTTGATCAGCTGCATGATCTCTTCTTTGTTAGGCTTCTCTAATGTAATAATCTTAGAGAATCTTCTCCAAACAGCTGGATCCAATAATTCATGATGATTGGTTGCTGCAATTAAAATACTGTTTTGACTAAAATCATCAATATTTTGAAGCAAGCTGTTCACAACCCTTTTTAACTCTCCCAGTTCATGCTTGTCATCCCTAAGTTTTGCTACAACATCAAATTCATCAAGGAATAAGATACAGTCTCTTTTCGAAGCATAGTCGAAAATTCTCCTTATGTTCTTTGCTGTGCTTCCTAAGAGTGATGAGACCAGACCATCAAGTCTAACGGTCACAAGTGGCAACCCCGTCTTATATGCGATAAATCTTGCCACCGTTGTTTTCCCACACCCGGGTGGACCATACAATAACAACGAGCTAACCATATCAATTCCAGCTCGTAAAATCTCATCCCTTTGCCAATAGCTTTTAATAAATTCATCGATCTCATCATGAACATAATGTTTCAATATCGGTACCTCAAATGATTTATCCGGGATAAAGACATCCACCATTTCCATACAGCTTTCAGAATCCACTGGCTTAGTAGAAAAATCATCTAAGGAGGCCATTCTAGTTTTTTTATTCACTAATAGAGAACGTATTTTCTTAGCTAGAGAATCATCACTAGATTTCTCCAGGTTCTCTGCTAGAACTTGGGCATAATTATATACCTTCTCTTTATCACCAATCATTCCACCTTCAATAATTTTCACAATCTCTGTGTACATTTTTCATTCCTCCAGACATACATATTTTAACCAACTGTCGTTCATTTTGTCAATGTATTTGTTATTATTATACGCATTTTCATTATTTGTAATCCGTTTTTGTTATTTTAACTCCGTTATCTGTAATTTCGACTCGGTTTCGTTACTTTTTCAGGAGTCAGTCATTCCTCAAAATAAAAATAACCAAGAAACATTTTTCAATAAAAGCTTCCTAGTTGATCCATTTACACACTTAGATTGATGTGTATTGCTGATATCTATTCATAACATCTTCTGGTATGGTAAATTTCAGATTTTCTTTTTCATCAAAGGCATTATCACCAGTTTTCTAATATAACTGTAGAAAACTTCTTTTCTCTCACATATAAATTTACCTAATACAGAATTACTCTTCGACCCCTAACAAAACTCTAGCAATTCTTTACCTTCATCAAACTCTCTCTTAATTCTTTCATCAAATCCTATAATTTGGGGATTATGATGGTATTGGTAACCCTGACATTTCCTTCTACCCCTAAGCTCCATATATCCATTTCAGCCATTCTCATTAAAAATTCTGCACGTAATAAAAAAACACTCTCCAAAAAGACTCTAGTACATCTATATCTTTTTTAGGTATTGCTCAAAACAAGTGAGTAGAAATCTCCTATAAGTCTTCTGATTCGCTCTATCAATATATCGAGGAATGTTAAGATTAAATCTTTGGCTTTGATTGATTTCACTGTAAGGAATTATTCTCGAATATTTAGAAATTAATATAAATCCGTTGAAACAGTCCATAATTTTTCGGATATCCAGTTCACATATCAAAGCAGTATATACATTTCTCTTTTCACAAAAATCCAAAATTAGTGCACGCACCATTCAGTTGGGTATTATTAACATTCATCCTATCTCCTCAACCCTACTAATTTATCTATTCTGTCCACTCACCCCTACCTAATCTCAGACTCATTTTTACCACAAAAAAACACCCTCGATATGTTTCCACGTACCAATATCGAGGGTTTAAATCGAGTTGACAGATTTACTTTTATTTTATGAAACCCAGTATTTTCAATGCTTACGAGCTTTATTTCTTAGACATCAAGACTACCGTCTCAACGTGTCTTGTATGTGGGAACATGTCCATGAATGTTAGTTCTTTTACTTTGTAGACTTTTTTCATGTCTCTTAGGTTTTCTGCGAGTGTTGTTGGGTTACAGGATACGTATATTATTTTGTCGAATTTTTTGTTGTTTA
>NZ_QBLR01000113.1:0-10706 GCF_003070835.1 Halanaerobium sp.
TATTTCTCTAACAAAAATACCTTCTGCATTAATATCAGCAAATTTTTTATCTCTTTCTCGATCTCCCTTTGTTGAAATTTCTTTAAATTCAAATCCTATTTCTGGAAATTTTTTTTGTAGTTTTTCTTTTACTATATTACACTGTTTCAAAGCAAGATTGCTATCACGAGTACCTATAATATAATTTTTACCCAATTTAATCATCCTTATTTTCTTAATTTTATAAAAAGAGATTCTCAAATTCAACATTAATGCTGATAAATATAAATTTCCAATTTAAAAAAACAACTATATTTAAATCAGTTTTCCAATTCTATTTAAAGGTAGATCTATTTCATTTTTTAATTTAGAGAATTTTTTTTCTTTAAGACTCAATAAGATCACTGAGGCTGGCCCGGCTGATTTTAATAAATCAAGCTTATTATTTATTAGTTCAAAATCATAATTATTTTCTTTAGCCATAATTTTTGCCTCATATAAAATACCTTTAGAACCCACTGGTAAAAATTGACTAATATAATCTAGTTCTTTAAGCTGAAGAAATTTTTTGAGATTAACTGCTTTTGATTTATACTTCATCAAATTTTCTCCAACTAAAGGTAAACCTGCTGCTACAATTATATTATTCTTGTTAGAAAAAGTATATTTTTTTAATTTTTCCAGAGTTATTTTTCCAATCACTGTTACTCCTAAAGCAGTCTGAACTGTCTTTATATTTTCTTCTGTACTCCCATTTAAAAGTTCAGCTGAACTAAGCAGCTTAAGATTCTCCTTAATTCCTGCAATAATTTCTTTGCCTGTCGGTTTGTACTCTACTGCAAGATTATCAATTACTGAAATAACTTCAGCTCCAATAGACATAACCTCCATCAAAGGTACCTTAACCGTATATTTACCAAGAATTTTATTGGAAACTTTTATTTGGTCATATTTTTTTTCGCCTATGCCTCCTGCAGAATCACAGGCAATTACCAGAACCTCTTTTTCATTAATCTGCAGCAGAGAAATATCACGAAGACTATTAATTACTTTCATTTATTAATTTCCCACCTTATCTTTTAAATATTTAGCAACAACTACTGCTAATAAAATATTGACAAATGAAGCCACTGTCAGAACCGGAGCTGTTCCATAAAAAAATGGGATTCCAAAAAAAGGTATTAAAACAGCAGCTGCTGCTACTCCATTTAAAAATGTAGTAATAACTACAGCTAGATAAACATTTTTTTCAATAAAATATGAAAATATCAAACCACAGATTCCCATAATCAATGCAATTAATAAATGAATTGGCCCCAGAACAAAACCAGAATTAAGAGCAGAAAGTAAATGCCCTAAAGCTAAAACAATTCCTCCAGCTGGACCTCCAATAATTATAGCTCCTAAATATCCAGGCAAAGAATCAAGGGCAATACTCCCAACCGGTCCAGGAAATTTAATATATGATCCTACTACAGATAAAGCTGTTAACAGAGAAACTTTAACTAAAAGTGAAGTTTTTGAATTCTTTATACTAATCGAGTTATAATTTTTCATGTTTTATAAACCACCTTTGTTATATTTTTAGGTCTTAAAAAATACTTAGAGTTAAAAGAAAAATTAATTCTCCCAATTCAATTATCGCTCCATGAATATCTCCAGTGATTCCACCCAGCTTTTTATGGCTCCAGCTGGCTAAATAAATAACTAAAAATGAAGTAATAACTACCGATAATAATATTGGATAAAGAAAAAATGATTTTGTAAAATAAAAATAACTATAAAAAATTGAAATTGTTATCAAAGTACTATAAAACAAGTCAATCAACTCTGCACTTTTACTCAAAGCACCTCCTAACATACTGCTCTCTGCTGGCTTAATAAATATTACAACATAGCCTAAAATATAGCGAATTAGTACAGCCATAATTATAATCGCCTGTATATTTCCTCGAAGCAAAAGTTCTTTAAAAAGCAGATATTTCAAAGCTAAAATTAAAATTAAAGTCACAAGAGCAAAAATACCAGAATTTGAATCATGCATAATTTTTATGGTTTTTTCTTTATCTCTACCTGCAAAAAAACCATCTGCAAAATCTCCCAGACCATCTAAATGCAGTGCTCCGGTTAAATAAACATAAATTATTAGTAATAATAACGCCCTGATCTCAACAGCAAAAATATATGATAGAAAATATTCACTTATAATAATAATAACTGCTAGTAAAAGTCCGACCAGTGGGAAATAATTGATCTTTAATTCTGAAATTTCTTTTAGCTTAACCGGAACTCGACTCATAAAAGTTAGAGCAGTAAAAAAATTATTTATAATTTTTTTCAAAGCACCCTAACCTCCTCGTCATCTAAAGTAAATTTTTTAATGTTTTTCAATCCTTTTTCTTTAATCTCAAGCGGCAGCCCAGCCTGAACTAAATAAACTTTATCAGCATATTTTGCTGCCATACGAGCAGCTCTTCCCGAAATATCTCTAAAATCTCTGCCCATTTTAGAAGCTGGTACAACTCCCTTACCTGTTTCATTCTGAACTATAATCAAATTTAATTCTTTTTTTCTAGCAATTTTTAAAATAATCTCTACTTCATCTAAAATTTCAGCTTCCATTTTTTCAAAATCTTTATTTTGTTTTTTAAAAATTAAATTACCAAGATAAGTAGTTAAACAATCAAATAAAATGGTTTTATTTTTTTCTATATTTTTTAAATATGAACTAATACTATAAGCTTCTTCTACTGTCTGCCATTCAGACGGTCTCTGCTTTTGATGTTTTTCTATCCTTAATTCCATTTCTGAATCAGTTACAACACCACTTGCTAGATAAATAACATCCAGACCAGCAATTTTCTTTGCAATCAGTTCAGCAAAGCTACTTTTACCGCTTCTGGCACCACCCTGAATTAAAATAACCCCCATTTCAATCTCCCCCTTTTTAACTTAATATCGTTTTCAATTTTTCAATTAAGATCTTATTTGACTTTCTGTTTTTAACAGCAACTCTAATATAGTTATCCTGTAAGTTATAATAACTATCACAATTACGAATTAAAATAGCTACTTTGGAAAGTTCCTGTTTCAATTCTGCTGAGTTATAATTTGTTTCTGAAATATCTATAAAAATATAATTAGTTGTTGGCTGATAAACTTTTAGTCTCTTGAATTTTTTTAGTTTTTGATAAAGGTATTTTCTTTCGGCAGCAATTTTTTCTCGACTCAATTTAACATAATCTTTTATTTCCTGCTGATTGGAAAAAATAATTTCTCCAGCCAGCTGCGAAAAATAATTAACTGACCAGGGATCTCTTTTAGTTTCTAGTTCTAAACTTAAGTTTTTATTTGTTAGAGCATACCCCAACCTTAAACCTGGAATAGCAAAAAGTTTGGTCATTGATTTAAGTATTACTAAATTATTATAGATGTCTAATAAGTTAATTGTTGAATATTTATCTGGCTCAGTTAAGAAATCTATAAAGGCTTCATCTATTAACACAACAATCTCTTCTTTAGCTGCTTTTTGAATTATACTTTCAAGTTCAGATGTTTTTAATAAATGAGCAGTTGGATTATTGGGATTACAGATAAATAATAGATCAATATCTTTATTTAAGCTTATTTTTAACTTTTCTAGATCCAGTTTAAAATCAGCTCTTTTACTTAAACTGAAATGTTCTATTGCTGCATTTGCTGACTCTGCTGCAAGTTCATATTCCGAAAATGTAGGATCAATCACCATAACTTTTTTGGGTTTTAATATCTTTGTCAGCTGGTAGATCATTTCGGCTGCACCATTAGCAACTGTTACCTGCTCAGGATCAAGAAAGTGTTTTTTTGCTATAGCATTTTTAAGTGATTTCGAATTGACCTCAGGATAATTGTCTATTTTATTGATATTATTTTTAATAGCTTCTAAAAGTAAAGACGGGGGTCCTAAAAAATTAATATTGGCACTAAAATCAATGATTTCATCAGGATCCAAATTGTTTTCTTGAGCCGCCTCAATTAATCTGCCTCCATGCAAATGTTCCATCATTAACCCTCCTTTCTATTCCACCAGAAATTATTTTAACTCTTTTTAAATACTCAAGCTCTGTTTTTTCTCTAATTTCTTTTAAAATTTTTTCTGAATTTAAATTTTTAGCGGCTAAAACTCCAATCATAGTACCGCTGTGGGCAATATTAATTCCATAAATTCTATCATTCTTTTTAATTATCTGTAATAACTTATTCAGATCTTTTTTATAAAGAATTTTTTGATGAGCAAGACTGCTCAAAGTAGTACCTTTTCCTAACAAATAATAATTATTTTTTTTAAAACCACTTTTTATTAATTTAAAAGATTTTTTTATTTTTTCTTCTTTATTTTTATTTAAAAGATTTAATTTTTCTGATTGATTAAAACTAAGAGAATCCACAGTTCCTTTTTCCTTAAAGATTAATATATCTATTTCAGGAGGAAAAGCAGTAAGTAAATAATCTTTTTTTCCATTTAAGTGATCAAAAAATCTAATTCCTTCCAAAAAAACACTGTCAGTGGGTTCTAGATCAAGACATATTTTTTTTAAAAGCTTAAAATCAACTTTATTTTTTAATAAAAGCATCACAGCAGCCCCAGCAGCACTTATATCTGCTGTGGAAGAAGCCATTCCAATTCCGGATATTAATTCAGAGTTTAGTCTGATTTTTACAGCTTTCTCTTTAAAATTATAATGATTCAATATTTTTTTAACAGCAATTTCTGTTTTATAAGTGTTTTCTGTGCTAGAGTTATTTTTATTGATAATTATTTTATTTTCAGAATCAGTAAAATGAGCATTTACTTTAGTATATAAATTTATCGGGCAGGAAATCAAAAAATTCTGGTCATCTATGATTCCCTGAAGCAGTTCTCCACAGCTACCTGGAACTCTAAGTATAACTTGCTGCACAATTCTTTCTCCTTTCATAACTAAACTTTCATAACTAACTTAAATTTAAAATTTAACTTGATAAATATTTATTCTAATATTTTCAAACTGTTAATATTTCTAAATCAAAGCAAAAATAACTAAAGCTAATATTATAAATAATCCAACCGTATAATAAATTATCTTATTTAACTTTAAAATATCGTTAGCTTCAAACTTTTTCTTTTTTTGTCCGATATAGGCTCTAAAACTCTGCTGCCCATGATAATAATTGTATCCTCCAAAACGAAGAGAAAGTGATCCTGCCGCCGCTGCCTCTGGATAACCAGCATTAGGACTGGGATGTTTTTCGGCATCATTTAAAACTGTTTTAAAAGCTGACTTAAAATCTAAATCAAGCAGAAAAGAAGCTGCAATAATTAAAAAAGCTGTAATTCTAGCGGGAATATAATTAAAAAAATCATCAGTTTTAGCTGCTGCATAACCAAAATTTATATATGTATTATTTTTATAACCCAGCATCGAATCCATAGTATTTACTGCCTTATATGTAACAGCAAGTGGAAGCCCTCCTAAGAGATAATAAAAGGCAGGTGCCAAAATTCCATCGGAAGTATTTTCGGCCAGAGTTTCTAAAACTGCTCTAATAACTTCCTGACGACTGCTCTGACTGCATTCTCTACCCACAATTAAATCCACTTTTTTTCTGGCCTGCTCCAAATCATTAACTTTGAGGGCAAAATAAACATCTTTACCAGCCTTGATCAAACCCTTTAAGGCCAGCATTAAACTTAAAAAAATTATTTCAATAGAATAAGCAAAATATTCATTTAGCCGCAGTGACTGCTGAATAATATAATTTGAGATAAAATAGCTAACTAATAAAACTATTATTACTAAAACTCCACCCTTTAATTTAGCAGCTAAAGCATCATCTTTTTCTTTTTGTAAATATTTTTCCAAAAAAGTTATTAAGCTTCCTATTATTACAACAGGATGTGTAATCCAGTCCGGATCAGAAATAATCAAATCTATAATTAAGGCAATAACTAAAAATAATATAAGCTGCAAATTAAGCACCTCTACTTTTTTTATAGATTAAAGCTTTTTCCAAATAATTTTTCACTATTTGAAGATTAGAAGCAAAATGCAGATGTATATAGGATGCTAAAATATTATCCAGACTGCTGTAACCTTCTTCTTTGTTTCGATAATTATAACTTTTTTTTACATTTTGATCAATCTCTGAAATTCTGGAATAATGAAAAACATGTCCTCTTGCTTTTTCTCCTTTTTTAAATAATAAATTATCAGCTGAAGCCTCAACTTCTTGATATCCCATTTCCTGTAATTTAGAAGTCATTTCTATTTCAGCCGGAATTAAATCCAGCATTTGATATTCCCTGCCTTCAAAATCTTTGATCTGATTGCAGAAATACATTAACCCTCCACATTCTGCATAAACTGGAAGTCCCTCTTTGACTTTTTCTTTAAAATCACTTTTAAATCCTCTATTTGCAGCAAGTTCCCGCAAAAAACTTTCGGGAAATCCTCCTCCCAGATAAACTGCATCTACTTCAGGTAATCTAGAATCTGTTAAGGGGCTGAACTTAACAATTTGTGCTCCCGCTGCTTTTAAAAGATCTAAATTTGTTTGATAATAAAAGTTAAAAGCCTGATCAGAGGCAATACCTATTTTTATATTTGCCGATTCTATTTTTTCTTTAAAATTTTTCGAAAAACTATTTACCTTAACTTTTTTTTCTCTTGAAATATTTTTGTTTTTTAATTTATTATCTTTATTCATATCTTTTTTAATTGATTTCGCAGCTAAATTATCTTTAAATAAATCTTCTGATTCGACTTGCGAAATTTCTATTAACTGCTCAATATCAATATATTTTTCCATAACTTTAACTAATTTTTGACTGTATGCTTTAAGTTCACTACTTTCAGAAACTGGTACCAGACCAAGATGTCTTTCCGGTAATTCTAGATTTTGATTCTTAGGAAGATAGCCTAAAACTACTAAGTCAGCCATTTTAGCTTTAATTGCTTCTTTTAATAATTTAAAGTGATGAGGACTGCTGATATTATTAATTATAACTCCTTTTAGATTTAATTTTTGATCATAATTTTTATAACCATAGACTACTGCTGCAGCACTCTGAGCAACCTTGCGAGCATCAATAATTAAAATAACAGGTGCCTTGATAATTTTAGCAATTTCAGCTGTGCTGCTGGTCGAATTCTTACCTTTACCATCAAAAAGTCCCATTACTCCTTCAATGATCGAAATATCAGCCTGCTTACTATTTTTTGAAAAGACTTCCTTAACTCCAGCTGTTCCCAAAAAATAACTATCTAAATTATAAGAATTCCTACTACAGATTAAAGTATGAAAACCAGGATCTATATAATCTGGTCCAACTTTAAATGGCTGTACTTTAAGCCCGCGCTTTTTAAGTGCTGCCATTAAACCTAATGATATTGTAGTTTTACCAACTCCACTCCGACTGCCGGCAATAACGATTTTCTTATTCATCTTTTACTTCCTCCTCAAAAACTGCTAGAGTAATCCCTGGATATTTTTGCTTATCTACTATTAATTTCCCGTTGTTT
The DNA here is from genome assembly GCF_003070835.1 of Halanaerobium sp. NCBI lineage: Bacteria > Bacillati > Bacillota > Clostridia > Halanaerobiales > Halanaerobiaceae > Halanaerobium > Halanaerobium sp. The sequence continues at coordinate 7,521 of NZ_QBLR01000113.1, forward strand.
GATGCCAAAATTGCTGCCGGGGCTGCTGCTGCTGCAACTCCAATTGTTTTTTTTACAAAATCTGATTTTTTTATTTTTAAACTATCTTCGATTTCTCTAATTTTTTTCCGCTCAATTATTTCCAGGGGCCAGCCGTTTTCTTCTGCCAGCTTTAAAATTCCTTTTTCATTTCTTTTTAAATCAATAGTTGCTAATTTTTTTATGCTTTTTTGAGATAAATTATTTTCAATCAAAATTGAATTTAATGCACTTTTAATATCTAAAAAAGATGTGTTTTTTCTACAGCCAATGCCAATAGTAATATTTCTAGGAATTAAATGCAGCTGATTTTCTTTTAATTCATACTGCTGATTGGAAATTATAACTTCAAAAACATCATCTTTAATCTCGTTATTAACATGATTTAAGCTATGTTTTTTTAATTTTTCAGTTTCTTTAATATTAATTTTATAATCAGTATAAATATGAACTTCTTTACCAAATAGTAAAGCTCCATTTGCTTTTTTTAATCTTTTAAAAGGTTCTATTTTACAGTTGAGTTTCTGAGCTAAAAGGTCAAATGCAGGCTGATTACTGCAGTCCGTGGCGGTAGTAATTACAGGATTAGATTCTAAAATATCTGCAATTTCTGCTGTCAGCTGATTTGCTCCTCCCAAATGACCGGAAAGAGTACTAATTACATTCTGGCCTGAATCATCAATTGTTATTACAGCTGGATCAGTTTTTTTGCTATTCAGCAGCGGGGCAATTATCCGCACAACTATCCCCAGGGCCATAATAAAAACTAAGCCATCATATTTATTAAATATATCATTTACTGTTGTTTTAAATGAATCAAAATAACAAAATTGATCATTCTTATCTTTTAACTTTTTTGGTGAATATATATCCAAGCTGCTGGCTACTTTTTTTAGCTTTAGAGCTATTTTTTTGGCGGCTGGAGTTAAAATGATTATCGCTATTTCTTTATCTTTCAGCATAGTTACACCTCAGTTTTGTAATTAACTTTAATATAATTAATCAAATTATCAACTTCATTAAAAAACAGGGGATAGTTTATCTTAGGTCTTTGAATCACAATAACAGCTATCCCCAACTCAACTGCTGCCTCAATTTTACTTTTTAAACCACCACTATCTCCACTTGCTTTAGTAATTATTACATCAGCCCCATATTCTTTAAATAAAGACTGGTTGAACTCTTTAGTAAAAGGACCTTTAGCTGCAATAATATTTGCAGGGGGTAGACCAAGCTCAATAATATTTTTAATAAAAGCAGGAAAAGTCATTACTCTCAAAAAAAGTCTTTTCTCGTAATTAGAAATCCCCTTAAGAAAAATTTCTATATTTTTAGAGCCAGTGGTTAAGAATATCTTTTCAAAATCATTTGCGATTTTTGCCGCCTGTTCATAATTTGAAGTTTTTATGATTTTGGCATTATTATACGCATACTGACTTAAATCAACTTCTTTTCTTTCAAAACGCAAATATTCAATTCCCGTTTCTTCAGCTGCTTTTATTGCTTTTTTACTTATTTCTTTTGCAAAAGGATGAGTAGCATCCACCATTAATGAAATTTTTTCATTTTTTATTAAATTATACATATCATTCTGGTCTAATCTTTTTTTAATTACTCTGATTTCAAATTTATCTTTTATTAATTTTTCTCCATAATCTGTAGTAACGGCAGCTATTAAATTTTTCTTTTGTTTTTTTAAAGCTTTGATTATTTGATAACTATCAGATGTTCCAGCAATAACTAAAATCATATATTGTAACCCCTTGGGGTAATTATCTTTTGATTTGATATGTAACTTTGAGAATTGCCGATTATCACTGTTGTCAGCATATCCACTTTTTCTAAAGGCATCTTCTTTAAAGTGGTGATCATAACCTCTTCCTCATCTCTTCCTACACTGTGGACAATTCCAACTGGTGTTTCGGGATTTCGATATTCTAAAAAAATTTCTCTAGCTTTTTTTAGCTGTTTTTTTCTTCTGCTGCTTCTAGGATTATAAAGAGTAGTTATAAAATCTGCTTCTGCAGCAGCTTCTAATCTTTTTTTAATCAGATTCCAGGGAGTTAAAATATCACTTAAACTTATTACCGTATAATCATGCATCAGTGGAGCACCAAGCACAGCCGCGGCAGCATTAGCGGCAGTAATACCTGGTACAATGTCAATTTTCAGATTAATTTTTTGATCTTCAACCATTTCTAGTGCCAGACCTGCCATTCCATAAACACCCGGATCACCACTACTAATCAAAGCACATTTTTTACCTTGTTTGGCATAATCAATTGCTTTTTGAACTCGTTCTTTTTCTTTTCTCATCCCACTGATATATATCTGTTGTTCTTCTGTAATTAATTCTTTTATACATTCAATATATTTTTTATAACCAACTATAACCTCTACCTTTTTTAAAATCTGATAGGCTCTGCGGCTGATATCAGATAAATTACCAGGACCAATACCAATTATATATAAATTTTTATTTAACTTCATCCAATCATCCTTTCTGCAGAATTCTGCAGGAATACTTTTGCAAAATAAATTTCGCTACAATAATCAATTTTTTAAATCAATTCGAATAATTCACTTTTAGATTTGGGCACAGAAACATTTGAAGATATTCTGCCATTTTGAATAAGTTTTTCATAGACCTCAATTATCCAAGGTTTTATAAGATCTGATTCTTTAAGAAGTTTGTTATCTCTAAATATTTTTTCTGAACTTCCTTCTCCAATAATCTTCCCATCAGAAAAAATATAAATATAATCTGCCCACTGATAAGCTAAATCAACATCATGAGTTGATAAAATTACAGTAGTTCCTTTTTTATTAATCTGATTAATAAACCCCAATATTTCTTTTGAGTGTTTTGGATCAAGCCAGACAGTCGGTTCATCAAATATTATAAGCTCAGGTTTCATAGCTAGGATATCAGCTATAGAAATTCTTTTTTTCTGGCCATAACTTAATAAATGAGTCGGTTTATCTTTTATATCAGTAATCTCCATAATCTGCATAGCTTCATCAACACGTTCTCTGGTTTGTATTTCAGATAAACCCAAATTAAGTGGACCAAATGAAATTTCTTGAAAAACACTGGATGAAAAAAGCTGCATATCTGGATCCTGAAAAACTATACCAATATTTTTTCTTAAATTTTGCAGTTCTTTT
>NZ_QBLR01000114.1:0-10492 GCF_003070835.1 Halanaerobium sp.
AAAAATGAAAAAAACCGCCTCGGGAAAAAGGCGGTTAAAACAAGGAGAAAAGTATCTATTACTTTTATCTATGCTTAAAGCTGTCCTCTGCAACAGCTTCAAAAAGGGGATAACAAAGTTTATCTCTTTGCTACAATTATATAGTATCAGTGGATTATTAAAAAAACTTTAAATAAAGATTAGAAAAAGATTAAAAGTTATATTTTCTACCGCTTTTTAAAGTTATAATTTCAGCAGCAGGATTATTTTTAAAATAATGTAGTGAATAATCACTGCTGCCATGCGGAAAAAAATACTTTTTTAACATGAAAGTTTTTTAAAACAGAAATTTTTTTGATTAAGATAATTATCATCCAGCTACTATCTGTTAACAGTAATAATTACTAATAGTTGCTATAGCAGGGCTCATGGCTATATTTTTTTTGCTTTTAATCTTGACAAAACAAATTGGTTTAGTTATAATTAAAATCGTCTGAAGTTGAGAATCATTTTCAAATAAAATTAGATCGAGGAGGAATTCAGATGAGAAAATTAATTACAATTACAATTTTAATAAGTATTTTTGTTGGATTGGGAACAGCTGCTGTTGCAGCAGAAGAGGTAAATTTATATACAAATCGTCATTATGATACAGACGAGGAAATTTTGAACCTTTTTACAGAAGAAACAGGAATTGAGGTTAATGTACTTAAAGGTGATTCCGATCAGTTAATCGAGAGAATTGCTAGAGAAGGAGAAAATTCTCCCGCAGATCTATTAATCACTGCCGATGCAGGTAGATTACATAGAGCAAAGGAGAGAGATATATTAGAGGCAGTAACTACTGAAACTCTTAATCAGAATGTACCTGAGAATTTAAGAGATCAAGATAATTACTGGTATGGTTTAACAATGAGGAGCAGAGTTATAGTTTATGCTAAAGATAGAGTTGATCCTGCTGAACTGGGAGGATATGCAGATTTAACTTCAGATCAGTGGCGGGATGAAATTTTAGTTAGATCATCTGCCAACATCTATAATCAGTCTCTCTTAGCTTCCTTAGTTTCAATTTATGGAGAAGAGTGGGCTGAAGACTGGGCTGCTGGAGTTGTTGACAATATGGCTCGTAAACCACAGGGTAATGATCGCGCTCAGGCAACAGCAGTTGCAGCTGGTGAAGGAAATCTGGCAATTATGAACACCTATTATTTAGGGAAGATGATCAATTCTGATAATCCAGCTGAAGTTGAAGTGGCTGAAAATGTTGGAATCCACTTTCCTGATGGAGAAAATGGAACCCACATTAATGTTAGTGGAGCCGGAGTTGTTAAAAATGCTCCCAACAGAGAGAATGCTGTTAAGCTGTTAGAGTATCTAAGTTCAGCTTCAGCACAGGAATTTTTTGCTTCAGCAAATTATGAGTATCCGGTTAATCCAGAAGTAGAAGCCTCCGAACTTCTGCAGTCCTGGGGAGATTTTGAGCCACAGAACATTAATTTGACAGAGCTTGGAATTCACAATCAGACAGCAGTTAGAATCTTTAACCGGGTCGGCTGGCAGTAAATAAAAGGCTAGAAATCAAATTTAATCTAAAGTCTATTTGAATATCGATTAGAAAAAGTTGTTTTAATGCTAGGAAATTATAGCTAATATTTTTTTGAAAAGGTGGTGTAAAGATGCAGCTATTAAAAAAGCTAAAAAAAGCTTCGCCGGGCTGGTTTCTGCTGACAGCCGGGATTATAATTCTGCTTTTAATTCCAAATTTAAATATTATTATCAATCTATTTGGTGAGGCAGGAGAAAACTGGGAGCATGTAAGAGATTATCTGCTTATCAACTATTTCCAAAACTCTCTGATATTAGTACTTGCTACCGGTCTGCTGGCTGCTTTTTTAGGAGCAGGTTTAGCCTGGATAATAGCTGCCTATGATTTCCCGGGAAGAGATTTTTTGAGCTGGGGGCTGATTCTGCCTCTGGCCATCCCACCCTATATTGGAGCCTATGTATATCAGGGGATGTTCAGCTACACCGGACCCTTACAGACATTTTTGCGCAATAAATTTCAGCTGCAGCTTTCACAGCAGTATTTTGACTTCATGAATTTAAGAGGCGCTATCTTTATTTATACAATTTTTCTTTTTCCCTATGTTTTTTTAATGACTAAAGCCTTTCTGGCCAAACAGTCAGCTTCCCTACTGGAAAGCTCAAGGCTTTTAGGTAAAAGTGACAGTACTATCTTTTTTAAAATCATCCTGCCCCTTTCCCGAGGAGCAGTCGTTGCCGGCAGCAGCCTGGTAATGATGGAAGTTTTAAATGATTATGGGGTTGTAAAATATTTTGGAATCAGCACCTTTACTACGGCAATTTTTAAAAGCTGGTTTGGAATGGGAGATCTGCCGACTTCAGTTCGGCTGGCGGTAATGGCCATGCTGGTGATCTTTGTAGTTCTATTTATTGAAAAGTTAATGCGGGGAGGTAGAAAGTACAGCTATTCTACTTCTAATATTAGACCTTTAAGCAGGAGAAAATTGGAAGGCAGGAAAAAACTTCTGGCTCAAGTTTTTACCTATGGAGTTTTCTTTTTTGGATTTTTACTCCCTACAGCCCAGCTTATCTACTGGAGCTTTTTAAGTGGGGGAGGAGAGCTGCTGGAAACCCTCCATTTTGCTTTTAGTTCTTTTTTAACCGGGGGAGGAGCAGCAGTTTTAATTCTGGTGGGAGCAGTAATCGTTGCTACAACAGCCAGAATGAGCTCCAGCTTTATCTCCAACCTTTTAGCGAGAATCACAATTCTTGGTTATTCTATCCCCGGTGCTGTAATTGCAGTTGGAATTCTGCTTTTTATGCTGCAGCTTGATCAGCTTTTTGCTCTGCTGCAGGCAGGTTTTGGGATAGAGACAAATATTGTTCTAAGCAGCACTTTAGTGATGCTGATTTTTGCCTATGCAGTCCGTTTTATGGGAATAGCCTTTAATTCGGTTAACAGTGGTTATGAAAAAATTGGAGAAAGTTATTTTGAAGCTTCAAGAACACTGGGTAAGGGAGTTACCGAAACATTTTTTAAGATTGATCTCCCGATGCTGAAACCGGCCCTGATGAGTGGATTTTTGCTGGTTTTTATCGAAATAATGAAGGAACTACCGCTGACTATGATTTTAAGACCCTTTAATTTTGACACCCTGGCAACCAAAGCTTTTGAATATGCTTCTGATGAAATGATTTACCGGGCGGCTGATTTATCGCTGGTTCTAATTTTCTTTTCAGCAGCAGCTATTTATTTAATTACTCACCGCCGGAAGAGGAGGAATGAATAATGCAGTTAGAAATTAAAAATTTAACTTTTGCTTATAATAAAAAAGAAACAAATATAGTAGAAAATTTTAACCTGGAAGTTGAAAAAGGAGAGATTGTAGCTCTGGTTGGTGCCAGTGGTAGTGGTAAGAGTACAGTCCTGCGTCTGACTGCAGGTTTAGAAATACCTGCCGCTGGAGAAATTAAAATTGCCGGAGAGACTGTGGCGGCTGAGCATAAGTTTCAAGCAGCAGAAAAAAGAGAAGTAGGAATGGTTTTTCAGGATTATGCTTTATTTCCTCATTTAAGTGTGGAAAAAAATATCGCCTTTGGCATTGATCACTTAAGTAAAGCTCAGAGAAAAGCTAGAGTTAAGGAGCTTTTAGAGCTTGTAAATTTAGAAGGTTTTGAAAAAAGATATCCCCATCAATTATCAGGTGGGCAGCAGCAGAGAATTGCTCTGGCCAGAACCTTAGCTCCAGGTCCAGAACTTCTACTTTTAGATGAGCCTTTCAGTAATTTGGATGCCGAGTTGAAAGATAAAATTAGAAGAGAATTGAATCAAATAATTAAAGAAGTTGGAGTCACAACTATTTTAGTTTCACACGATAGGGAAGATGCAGAATTTATGCAGGCCAGAGAGATTTTAATGAATTAGAATGACTTTTAAAAAGCAAATAAACTTCAGTTCTCCTTATTAGCAATAATTACTAATAACTGCTATATCGGGCAGGACAAACAATTTTTTTGCAAATTAATCTTGACAAAAGTAATTAGTTTATATATAATTTTACTTGAAGTTGAGAATCGTTTTCAATTAATATTTTAGATATTTTATGATCTGAGTTTGGATAGGAAATTTTTTGACTGGCTGATTACAGCTTAAAATTTCAGTTTGGCAGAAGTTGTACAAGTAATTTTTTTAGATTAGTTTTAGGCCAGCCTAAAAATTGGAGGAGAGAGCATTGGAAGCAGAGATTAATTTATCAGAATCACTGGAAGATTATCTGGAGGCAATTTTCAATTTGATTAAAGAAAATGGTTCGGCTCGAGTAACAGATATTGCAAATTATTTAGAAATTGCAGCTTCATCTGTTAACCAGGGTTTAAAAAAATTGAATCAGGAAGGTTTAATCAGCCAGGAGAAATACGGACCGATTAAATTAACGGAAGCCGGTCTCAAAGCAGCAGAGAAGATTCGCTGCAAACATCAAATTTTATATTTATTTTTAAACAAAACACTTGGAGTAAGCGAAAAAAATGCTGATCATGATGCCTGCAGTATTGAGCACGCTCTAAGTGAAGAAAGTTTTAATAAGATGGTGGATTACTTAATAAAAAATGATTATATAAAAGAGCAAAATTGTGCTTTCAAATTGAAAGCAGAAAAGGAGGACAAAAAAATGGCAGCAGCTGAGCTGATGTTAGATAAGGTTAAAGTTGGTTCTAAAGCAGAGGTAGTTAAGATTCAGTCCAAAGGTCGTTTAAAAAGAAAATTAATGGACATGGGTTTAAATAGAGGTGCCAGTATTGAAGTCAAAGGTAAGGCACCAATGGGAGATCCGATTGAAGTGAAGGTTAGAGGTTATAGTTTGAGTTTGCGCCGGGATGAAGCAGCAGAGATCCTGGTTAAGGAGGTTTAGAATTGATGCCTTTAGCGATGTTAAGACCGGGTGAAACAGCCTGCATTAAAGAAATAGTTGGCGGTAGAACAGCAAAAGGTAAATTAACAGATTTAGGATTTGTCAGCGGAAAAAAAGTTAAAATCCACAGCAGTTCTGGTGGACCTTTAATTGTTGGTCTGGGAGATAATAGAGTTGCACTGGGACATGGAATGGCTCATAAAGTGATAGTAGATACTAAAGGATGTGAAAATTAATGGCTCTAAATAAAAGTAAAAGAAAAAACAATGAAGTAAAGGTTGCTCTGGCCGGTAATCCCAACTCCGGTAAGACAACAATGTTTAATGAACTAACAGGTTCCAGACAGCATGTTGGAAACTGGCCGGGAGTTACAGTAGAAAAGAAAACAGGTAGGGCTTCTTATCAAAATTATTCACTGGAAGTTATTGATCTCCCGGGTACATATTCTCTGGGAGCATATTCAGAAGATGAGGTAGTGGCAAGAGATTTTCTGACAACTGGTGATTACGATGTTGTTTTAAATATTATTAACTCTTCTAATCTGGACCGCAACTTATACTTTACGGTTCAGCTTCTAGAAATGGGTTTAGATTTGATTGCAGTTTTAAATATGGCAGATGAGGCTGAGAAAAAAGGAATCAAGATCGACAAAGAAAAAATCGGCCAGCTGCTCGGTACTCCAGTTGTGGAAACTGTTGCCAGTAAAGGTAGAGGAATTGACAGTCTATTAGCAGAAACTGTTCAGCATCGTGATTTATCTGAGGCTGCTCTAAAAATTGATTACGGCAGTGAGGTAGAAGATTTAATTTCCGAAGTAGTTTCCATGCTCAAGGAATTTGATTTTACCAGTCAGATCAATCAGCGCTGGGCAGCAGTTAAGTTAATTGAACATGATCCGGAAGCTGTAAAACTTTTGGAAAGAGAAGTTGGTGTTTCCAAAGCTAAAAAGATTAAAAGTTTAATTGCTGAAAGGGAACTTAAGGCAGAAGATGATTTTGATAATATTATAATTGATAAAAAATATGAATTCATCAATAAAGTTATTTCTGAAAGTGTGCAGCGGCCAGCGGCCGATCAGGAGCCAGAAAATGTATCTGATAAAATTGATGCGATTGTAACTAATAAATATCTGGGAATCCCGATTTTTATGGCAGTTATGTGGGGAATTTTTAAATTTACCTTTACTCTTGGTGACCCACTGATTGGCTATATCGAGGCCTTCTTTGAAGCTGCAGGCGGCTGGCTTGGTGGCCTCTTAGTTGGGGCGGGTATTTCTCCTTTAATTACTTCCTTTATCACTGATGGAATTATTGGTGGTGTGGGCTCAGTACTGGTCTTTATCCCAAATATTTTTCTTTTATTCCTGGCAATCGGTATTTTAGAAGACAGCGGCTATATGTCGAGGGCAGCTTATGTAATGGACAAGGTGATGAGCAAACTGGGACTCCACGGAAAGTCCTTTATTCCAATGATTGTTGGTTTTGGCTGTAATGTACCTGGTGTAATGGCAACCAGAACTTTAGACAGCAAGCGGGACCGTATTATTTCGATTTTAATTAATCCACTGATGTCCTGTTCAGCCAGATTACCGGTTTATGTAGTTTTTGCCGGAGCTTTATTTCCCAATCACGCAAGTACAGTAGTTTTTTCACTCTATGCACTGGGAATTGTAATGGCAGTGATTATGGCCGGAATTTTTAATAAAATATTATTCAAGGGTGAGAGATCACACTTTGTTATGGAATTACCTCCCTACAGATTCCCAACCTTAAAAGGAGTTTTTATTCATATGTGGGAAAAAGTAGGAGCCTTTATCAAAAAAGCAGGAACAATTATTTTCGCAGTTGTAGTTTTAATCTGGGTACTGGCTAATTTACCACTGGGTGTTGAATATGCTTCAGCTCAGAGTTTGATCGGTCAATTTGGTCAGCTGATGGCTCCAATCTTCGAACCATTAGGATTTGGCAACTGGCAGGCAGCATCATCACTTGTTTTTGGTATTCTGGCAAAAGAGGTAGTTGTAGGTACTCTAGGAGTTGTTTATGCGGCAGGAGAAGGTGGACTGAGAGCAGCTTTAACAGCAAACTTCAGCCCACTGGCAGCTTATTCATTCTTAACCATGGTACTTTTATATACTCCCTGCATTGCGACTCTGGGAGCTATTAAATCAGAAACTCAGAGCTGGAAGTGGCCAATAATTACAGCGTCTTATCTATTTGTTTTAGCCTGGTTAGTTTCTTTTGTAATCTATCAGGGTGGAATGCTGTTAGGAATTGGTGTTTAAGGATATTAAAACTGAATTTAAGCTTTTCAGCTTAAGGAGGTTAAATTATTTATGGAATATTTATTTTTAGGAATTTTAGGCTTTGGCAGTCTTTATTATATAGGAAAGAAAGTTTATGGTGGAATTAAGGGAACAGATAGTCCCTGTGCCGGCTGCAGTGATCAGAGCTGCCCGGTATCAGGTGGTAAGGAATATAATTTTGATGAGATTGTGATTGATGATTAATGAACTTGTACCAGGTTCAAATGAGCTCATTTGAACCTGGTACAAGTAAAACAATTCACAAACTTAATAGGGAGTGATTTCAAATGATAAGTCAATTAATAGTTTTAATTATAATTTCTGCAGTCTTATCTGCAGGTACTTCACTTAGACATTTTGCTCTGGCGGGAGATGGCTGTGAAGACTGTAATTGTGGCAGTGATGACTGCTGTGGAGATGAAAGAAAAGAAGAATAAAAAATTTTAGATTCAATTGAGAACCATTTTCAATTAATAAATATTGTTATAGTAGCTGGAACTTAAATTGGTTTTATGTACCCGGTACAAAAAATATGAGGAGGAGAGTAGAATGTCTTTAATGATAGTTGGCGCAGATAATTTAGGATCGATTAGAGATAATGTAAAAAATCTTGGTTTTGAGGAGATTATCCATCTTGATGGCCGCAATAAGTCAAAGTTTAGGAATTTTGAAATTCCGGCTGAGACAGATTTTGTGCTGGTGATGACTGATTACATAAATCATGCTGTAATGCGCAAGGTGAAAAAGGCAGCTAAAGCGAGTGAAGTTAGTGTTATTTATGCCCGCCGCAGCTGGGCTTCTATCTACAAGAAACTTGAAAGAAGAGCAGTAGTTAATTAGAATTTTTTTAGATTTAAACTTGAGAAATTCAATCAAAAAAAACGCAGATCCTAAAGTTCGGATTTAGGGTCTGCGTTTATGTGATATATTTCTTTATAACCAGGTCCAAATGAGTTCATTTGGACCTGGTACCAATAAATATTGTTTAAACAGCCTGTTCCTGTTCAGAAAGCATAATTTCTTCTTCAAAGTGAGTACTCTTAATCTTTTTAATGTAAATTCCCATAGTCACAACAGCGATGATAATTCCGGCAGTTACTGAGAAGCTGTAAGGAAGCTGGAATCCTTCTGGTGCATAGAGAATATAGGTTGAAGAAACACCGGTCATAAAGAAGGCTGGAATTGAAGCAATCCAGTGATTTTTACCGCGCTTAGCAAGCCACATTGCTCCTGCCCATAAAACAACCATTGCTACTGTCTGATTTGACCAGGCGAAATATCTCCAGAGAGCATCGAAGTTGATCTGAGATAAAGCTCCACCAACAATAAAGATTGGAATCGCAAGCATTAATCTATTTTTGACTGATTTCTGCTCCAGGCCAAAGATATCAGATAGAGTTAAACGCACACTTCTAAAAGCTGTATCTCCAGAAGTAATTGGCGCTGCTATTACACCAAGCATTGCCAGGACTCCACCGACAACTCCCATCATAGTTCCTGTAATTTCGTGAACAACACCGGCTGGTCCACCAAGAGAAGCTAAGGCTTCATTTAAGCCGCCAGTTCCCTGGAAGAAAGTCATAGCTGCAGCAGCCCAGATTAGAGCTACAATACCTTCAGCTACCATTGCTCCATAGAAAATTTTACGTCCTTCTTTTTCATTGGTAGTACAGCGAGCCATAATTGGAGATTGAGTTGAGTGGAAACCACTAATTGCACCACAGGCGATAGTTACAAATAATAAAGGCCACATTGGTAATTCACCAGGATGAAGGTTATTTAAAGCGATATTTGGAATATTGTAGTCGCCAAAGATCAAGCCTCCACCAACACCTAAGGCCATAATTAAAAGAGCCAGACCAAAGATTGGATACAATTTACCAATAATCTTATCAACTGGTAAGAATGTAGCAATAAAGTAATAACCTAAAATAATAATTAACCAGATATTAACTCCCATAAAACCTGGAGTTAAATTTGCTAAGAGCATTGCAGGACCGGTCATAAATACTGTTCCTACAAGTACTAAAAGCACAATACTAAAAACTCTCATAATCTGTCTGATTGTGCCACCAAGATTTTCTCCAATAACCTCAGAGATCGAGGCACCACCAGAACGGATAGAAAGCATTCCAGATAAGTAATCATGGACACCACCGGCAAAAATTGTACCAAATACTATCCAGAGAAAAGCAGTTGGCCCCCATAAAGCACCAGCGATTGCACCAAAAATTGGTCCTAAACCGGCAATGTTTAAAAACTGAATTAAAAAGGCCTTTTTCCAGTCCATTGATATGTAATCCACACCGTCTTCCATCGAAATTGCTGGAGTTTCCCGCTCCGGCTGTGAATCAAAGATCCTGTCAACAATTTTCCCGTAAGTAAAATAACCAATAATTAAAACAGCTAAAGAAATAAGAAAAGATGCCATTAAATATAACCCCCTAAAAGTTTTTTTAATACATCTTAATTATATCTGGATCCGGGGATTATAAAAGGCATCTTAACTGAATTGTAAAAATATTATACTCAATTGCATTATTTAAGGTTTAAGAGTTTATTTATTTTTTCAACCTTGGATCTGCTGACCGGAATTTTATGTTCAGAGTAATCTTCCATTAAAACCTGATATTTACCTTTAAACCAGGGAATAACTGCTTTGATCTGCTTCAAATTTACTATATAGCTTTTATGAATTCTAAAAAACTGATCGGGCAGCATTTTTTCCAGTTCTTTTAACTGAAAACCTGTCATATAAGATTTTTTGAAGCAGTGAGCCCAGACTTTTTTCTCTCTGGTGGAAAAATAATAAATATCCTTAAAATCAAGCATCAAATAATAATCTTTTTCCATAACTGCAATTTTATTTAATGATCGGTCTCTGTTTTGAGAATTTATGCTGGCAAATAAGTTTTCCAGCTGCTGATTGAAATTGCTGCTCTGTCCCATTTCTTTTTTTATTTTCTCCAGGCTCTCTTTAAAACGCTGGTCACTGATTGGTTTTAAAAGATAATCAACAGCAGCCAGCTGAAAAGCTTCAACTGCATATTCATCATAGGCGGTAGTAAAAATTATATAAGGAGAATTTTCTTTTTCTTTTAGAATTCTGGCAATTTCCATACCACTAATACCTGGAATTTTGATATCTAAAAATAGCAGATCAAGCTGATGCTTATTTAAACTTGAATTCGGCAAGTAAAAATACCGAATCCAGTTATGATAGTCTTTAAACAGTAAATCTAGTTCAAATTTTTTTGAATAAAAAAATAGAATC
>NZ_QBLR01000115.1:0-10390 GCF_003070835.1 Halanaerobium sp.
CCTGTATCATCTAGATTAGAACCTTCAATTACTGTTTTCCCATTTGCATAATTTATAATCTTGTCAAAAATTACTTTTTTACAGTAATAACATCGTTCAACTGTATTATCTGCAGCTCTTTTAAATTATCTATTAATAAATTATATTTATCTTCTGTGGTTGCTGTTGACATTAAAAATCCTCCTTCTTGTGTTACCGTTACGTCAAATCTAATAGTTTCTTAAATATTAGTAGTTCTTATATAGGCAAATTTTATTCTTCTTCAGTAACTTTTGAAATTTTATTTAAAACGCCAGGTATTCTTCCTCTATTCAAAGCTGTTTCTCTTGTGAAAAGCTGAATTATAACTGCATAAATAGTTGGTAATAATAACCTATTGACAATTGGTACCTTATTTAAAAGGATATTGTCACTTTTATTATTATAACTTTCATCTGTTAATAATATTATTTTTGACCCATTTTTTGCCATCTCCTCAGTCAATTTCATTAAAAGATTAAAAGTGTGATCGCCATGTGCAAAGACAATGGCTCCATGATTTTCCCCTGTAATCTCTAAAGGTCCGTGTCTAAAAGCACCACCGCTATAACCAGTAGGTTGTATTCCTGTTCCTTCTTGGCAAATTAAAGATCCCATAAATGTTGTGCTCAAAAGATCTCCTCTTGAAATAAAAGACCATTTATCTTTAGATTTTAGATGATTATATAAATTATGAACAGCATTTTTTTCTTGACTTATAAAATCATCAATTATTTCAATATCATCTAACTGTTTTTGTATGCCAAAACTATCATTATTATCTACTAAATGAGCAATTATATTGAGCAGATAATTACTATTTGTATAAGTTTTAGTAGAAATCGTTGCTTCTTCACCTGCAAATATAGGTAATACAAAATTAGACATATTGGCAATTGGACTATCCTCATCATTTGTAATTGAAATTATAGTAGTATTATCGGATAATTTTTCTAATAATTTCTTTGTTTCTGCACTTTTCCCAGATTGAGAAATAGCTATTACAGTAAAATTTTCATTTATAGAATTCATCTGATAATGTATAAACTCATCTATATCTGGATTTAGACAAAGATATCCTTTATTAGATAAGATGTTAATTGCTGATATAGCAGCATAATTTGAGCTGCCCATTCCTGCAAAAAGAATTGGGGTATCATTATTTTCAATATAATTAACAACCTCAGTTAATCTTTTTTTATACTTTGGGTTATCAAAGTATTTAGTCAAAATTGTATTTAAAAATTTTGGTTGACTTTTTATATCTTTAATCATTGGATCAGACATTTTATCACCTCATATTATAGATTTGTAACTTCTACAGCATCTTTATTTTTAGAAATATAATTATAAAGATCATTAATCGAAGGGCTGTAACCTTTTTCAACAAATAATCTGGCATTTATTGTACCTAATATTAAAGCTTCTTGGTCATTAAAATCATTTAATATCCCCCAGCTAAATCCTGCATTAAAGTTATCACCACCCCCAACTGTTAAAACAGGAGCTTCTACTTTAGGAACTGTAACTCTAACTTTATTTGATTTATTGATTAAATATGCCTCCGCAACAGGATGAATGACTACTTCATCAACATAACCATTATTCACCAGGTACTTTCCCACATTAGTGATATTTTTAAAATCAATTTTCATAAGCTTGTTACCTAAGTCTCTACTTTCATTTTCATTTAAACCGATAATTACTCGATAATAACTTCTGAAAATTTTTAAAGTTTTTAGCATTTCTTTTATATCTTTAATTGATCTTGAACTACTATCAGCTAAATCAATAAAAAGAGTCTGGTCTTTTTTATTAACTTTATCTAGATTTTGACTTAAATAATTAATTATTTCTTTCCAAATTAATGTCATATTTTTAAAGTGACTCCAATTGACCATTGAAATTAATTCATAATTATCTAACATCTTATCGAATTTATTTCCAACTTTTGTTTTAATTATATTATAATCAATATTTTTAAATGTATGTGTATCACCCAACATTATCTTCCCATCAAAAAATTCTAATACAAAACTTAAAGCTGGTTCTCCAATAGAGTAAATATTACAGTTTTTAGACATATATTTTTTAAAAATTTCTTCATATCCATCAATTGGCGCAATGCAGTCAGTATTTATTCCCAAATTACCTAAAGAATTTGCAAAAAGTGGGGTATTTCCTCCAGGTTGTATTGATTCTAACGCAATGTCTATATCACAGCTGAGTCCAGCGGCTTCTTTTATTCTTTCTCCAAAATCATTTATTGTTTTGTAATAATTAATATCTTTATCTTCTTGTGAAGAAATTGGTCTATATATTTTATCAATAAATCCATCAAAACCAATCACTGCATTTTTATCTAGATACTTTTTTTCAGTAATTATTTTTTTTATTTTTTTTGCTAAGTCTTCTAACATATTGACCTCCTTAACCCTTCACTGAACCAGCTGTTAACCCTTTAATAATCAGTCTTTGGAATATGATTACAATAATCATAGGTGGGATTGCTGCCAAAACACCACCTGTAGTCATTGCAGTATAGTTTACAGCATGTCGCCCTGTAAATTCAGTTATTGCTACAGGAACAGTTTTGGATGCATAACTATTTGTTAAGATTAAAGCATAAAAAAACTGATCCCATGCTAAAAGAAATGAAAATATAGCTACTGATGCAATACCCGGGCCAGACAGAGGTAATATAACTCTAATTAATGCTCCTATCCTTGAACATCCATCTATTCTAGCAGAGTCTTCTAACTCCATGGGTATACTTTTAAAAAATCCAGTCATAATATATATTACAAAAGGTAAAGTAAAAGATAAATATACAAAAACCAAAGTTATTTTCTTATCTAATAATCCAATATTATTAATCAAAATATAAATTGGTATAATCAAGCTTACAACTGGAATCATTCTAGTTGCAATCATAGTCAGCATACCAATTCTTCTCCCTTTAAAATCAAGACGTGAAAAAGAATATGCAGCGGGAATTCCTAATATTAAACTTACCAAAGTGACAAAAAATGATACATATACACTATTATATAAGGCAGTTGTAAACATTTCAGCAGATTTAGATGATCCATTCTGGCTTGAAAAAATATTCGTGTAGTTTTTAAAAGTTAAATTATCTGGAAACCAATCTATTGGCTTAATTAATAATGAAGCTTGTGTTGATAAACTGGAAATCACAAGCCAATAAATCGGAGCTAAAATCCAGATTGCTACTATTATCATTAAAATATATCCTATTAATTTTTTAGTTGGCGTCATTTTTTTCATCTTTTACACGTCCTCTGTATATAGAATTCTTATATAAACCAGAGATAAAATTAATATAAAAATTGAAACTATAAATGAAATAGCTGAACCTCTTCCCATATTTAAAAAACTAAATGATTCTAAATATGCTTTATATGAAATAATTTGCGTCCCATTAGCTGGTCCACCTCTAGTTAAAACATATATAATATCAAAAGCTTTAAAAGCTTCCACAGTTCTTATGACCAAAGCAACCATAACTGCTGGTTTTAATAATGGTAATGTAATATAACTAAAAACCTGAATTCCACTAGCACCATCAATATCTGCCGCTTCATAAAGATCTTCACTTATCGTTGCTAGAGATGCACTAATAATTAAAACAACAAAGGGTGTACATTTCCAAACATCAGCTAATATAACTAAATTCATAGCTGTCCAGGGTTTAGATAACCAGGTCTGATATTTATCAATGATGTTTAATGATTGTAATAATCCGTTCAGAGCACCATACTCGGCATTATAAATCCATTTCCACATAATTGCATTCACAACTGTTGGTACAGCCCAGGGTATAATGACAATTGTTCTTAATATTTTCCAACCCTTAAGATGTAAGTTTATCAAATATGCAATAGCTATACCTAAAATAATTTCTATACCTGTTGAAATTACAGTGAAGTAAGCAGTTCTACCGATTGTTGCCCAAAAATTAAAAGATGTAAAAAAATCTATATAATTTTTTAAACCAATAAATTGAGTTCTCCAGGGATAAGCTAATGAATAGGAAGTAAAGCTTAACCACATTGTTCTAATAATTGGATAAAAAACTACAGAAGCAATTATTAAAAAACTTGGAAAAACTAAAATCCATCCCAGTAAATTTGTACTTTTTTCAAATTTACTAATAATCTTATTTTTAATGAAATTCATAATGATTTCCCCCATAATAATTAATAAAAATAGTGCAGGGTTTCTAAACACCCCACACTATATAATTATTTTACCAGCGCTCTTGAATTTTTTCTACTTCTTCTGCAGCATTGTCTAAAGCTTCTTGTGGACTAACATTACCTACCAGAGCATTTTGAATTGAAGTCTGCAATGCACGTGACACTTCTGTGTAATAAGGCACTTTTGGTCTTGAGTAAATATATGGGAACTGCTTATCAAACATCTTAAATGTTTCAGGGTGCATTTCAATTATTTCTTCCTGCTTCATTACAGACTTATACATGGGAGTTACATGATCAGCATATCTTGTCTGAATATCTTTACTTGTCATAAATTCAATTAAATCATATGCTAAATCTTCATTTGAAGAATTTTTTGTTACACTAAAGCCCATTGAACCTGTGATACTAGCACTTTCAATGCCTTCTGCTTTTGCATCTTCAAATACAGGCATTAAAGCAAGTTGGGTTTGACCAACTATATTAGATTCATCAGGGTTATTTAATAATTCATACATATATACCCAGTTAATTGTAAAGGCAGCATTACCCTGCGAGAAGATTCTTCTTACTTCTTCTTCATTAGCAGATAAACTGGCTGGATTAGTAAGGCCACTGTCTATAGTTTCTTTCATCCAGGTTAGAGTTTCAATACCTTCTTCATTGTTAAAGGCTGGTTTGTTATTTTCATCAAAAAATTCACCATTATTACCTTTAAGTAATGTTACCCAATCACAGATAAGAGCTTCAATCTGAGCCCAGCTCCAAACCATTGGATATTCGACAATTCCTTTTTCTTTAATTATTTTTGACTGTTCCACTACTTCTTCCCAAGTTGTAGGTGGATTTTCAATACCTGCTTCATTTAAAATTTGTTCATTATAGAAGAAATATTCTAGATCTAAAAGCCAGGGAAGCCCATAAAGTCTTTCATTATATCCAACAATTTCCCAGGCTTTGTCATATACATCATCTTTCATATTACTAGATACGCGATCTGTTACATCTAATAACCAACCAGCCTCAGCAAATTGTGCATACCATATATCATCAATTAAGACAACATCATAGGCTGGGTTAGCTCCAGAAATTGAAGTGATTAATTTATCATGCAAAGCATCATAACCAACTAATGTAAGCTCTACTTCTACACCTGGATTATCTTCTTCAAATTCAGCAATGATTTGATTATACTCTTCTGGTGTCCATCCAGCTTGTTTCATACTAATCATTTTAATTGTTTCTGCAGAAGTTGATAATGCAAATACACCTACAAATAAAATTACAAGAGTTAAAATTAACAGCGACTTTTTATTAAACATTTCTCATCCCCCTTTAAATTTTTAATACTTAAATAAAAAGTTCCTTTATGATCCCTCCTTTTTCAATAATTTTAAAAAATCAAAAAATTTCTAATAAAATTATCTGAATTTAATCTATAATAACGGTTTTTTTATTAATTTTTTAAAAATTAGCCTTCCATTTATCAAATACAAAAGAAGTTACAGCTAAAATTTGGTAGTTTGCTTGATCTCTTCTATTTATAATTTTAGGTCTATCACTTTCATCAGGAAAATATGAACTTCCAAGTCTATTATTAATTTTTTTAAACATTTCTTCATTAAATTCATCAAAAAGACCTCCTAAAACAATCATTTGGGGATCAAATATATTTATTATACTAGATAAACCTTGAACAAAGTATTTTATAGCTCTATTAATTATTTTTTTGCATAATTTATCATTTTGTAAATAGCCAGTAATAATTTCTTTATAATCAAAAGGAGAATCAAATAAATCAGTTAAAAAAGTAATTTCTCCATTATCAACTGCTTTGTTAAAGTCATCTTCAATAGCTTTTATAGATGAGATTGTTTCTAAACACCCTCGATCACCACAGATGCACTTTTTTCCTTTAGATTTAACTTTCATATGTCCAATTTCTCCTGCATTACCATGGCTTCCGGTATATAAACTATTATTAACTATAATTCCACTACCAATCCCGTCTACCACATAAACATAAATTAAATTATCATATTTTTTATCTAACATATGACTCCATTCATAATAAACAGATAAGTTAGCATCATTATCTATATATATTGGTGCATAATTAAATATTTTTTCTAGTTCAGCTTTTAAATTAATATTACCTAAATAATGCGTTGTAGAACTTATTACTAAATCTTTATTCTCTTTATAGATACCCGGTACTGATACACCTATTCCAAAAATCTGTTCTTGACTTATATCAAACTCTTGGTTTTTAAATTTAATTACTTTTTTGATTTTTTTTATTATATCACCAAAAAATTCATTATTAACATCTATTATTTCTTTATCAATAAGTTCAATATCCAAATTATATATTGAATAAATAATCTTTCTTTCTTCAAAACTGATAGAGATTATATATTTATTATTACCTTTAAAGCTTAATAATTTAGGTGGTCTACCACCTGTTGAATCAGCAGTCATTTCGACAACTAAATCCTTATCCATTAAATCTTTCACTAGATAAGATATAGTTGTATGTGATACATCTAGATATTGAGTTAAGTCCGATCTAGAAATTGGTTGCCTTGTTATTATTTCATTTAGTACAGTTTGTTGATTATGCTTTTTTAAAGCTTTTGAGTTTTTTATTTCCATAATACCAAACCTCGATTTCTTTAAGTACCTTATTATATATATTGAAGATACTTTTAAAAAGTCCTTTAAAAAGTTAAAAATTTACTGATTTTTTGATAATTTCTGATAATTAAAAACTTCATTTAAACAATAAAAGGTATAAACTATCTTATCTTGAATATAATTAAGTAAGAAAATAATTTATTTAAGATAAAGAAAGGAAGGATACTGTGAAAATAATTTTATCACCAAGCAAAACTCAAAACCACGAAAGAAAAAGAGAAGAAAAAGGTAGAAATATTTTAAAAGAAGAAATGACTAAAGAATTATTCGATTATCTTAAATCTTTATCAAAAGAAGAACTAAAAAAAGAATTAGATATTCAAGGTAATCTTTTAGATAGAACCTATGAGCTGTATCAAGAACATAGCTATGATGATCAAACTCTCCCGGCTATTGAATGTTATAATGGTTCCGCATTTAAGCAAATTGATTTAGATAGCTACAATAAAGATCAGTTTTCATATATGCAGGAAAAGCTTATTATAATTTCTCCAATGTATGGTCCCCTTCATTCAGACACTGAGATCTGGCCCTATAGATTAGAAATGAGGCTTAAACCTAATGGAATTAATCTCAATGAGTACTGGCAAGATATAATGAAAGATTATTTTGATGATATTGATTTAATTATTAATTTAGCTTCAAATGAATATAGTAAAGTTGTAGAAGATAATTATCGAGGAAAAATAATTGACTTTTATTTTAAAGAAGAAAAAGAGGATGGCAGCCTTAAAACCGTGGGTTATTATGTTAAACATAATCGTGGTAAACTGCTGAATGAACTAGTTAAAAATCAGGTTGAGAGCATTGATGAAATTAAAAAGATAGATTTAGATGGTTATCAATACAATAAAGAACATTCTAATGAAAATGAATTCTATTTTATTAAACCATTTGAAAAATAATATTCAATTACTTTTATTAAAGAATCCGCTGAACAGCGGATTCTTATTTTTATAGTAATTATTTTAATATCTATTAAATCAAAATTCCCCACCAACTAAATAAATTATCAAGCAAATATGCTAATCCAGTTGAAATCAGGAAACCAAAAAAAGCAATAATGACTCCATGTTTAAACATTGTTTTTAAGTTAACTCCATAACCTGCACTAACAGCCAGGCAGCCATTACCAGAAGCAATTGCAAAAGACAAATTAACCGAAACTGTAAGTAATAAAATAACAGGAACTGGATTTATGTTCTGGGAAATAAAAAGTTTAATAATTATTGGCATTAATAAAGCAGCCGACGCAGTATTAGTAGAAATATTTGTTAAAAATGCTGTAACACCACCAAAAATCAAAAATGGTATGATACCATGACCATCAACAAAAAAAGTCAATAATGAACTTAAAATTTCTGCTAAACCTGAAAATTCAAGAACTTTAGCCAGTGCTAAAGCACTCGGCCAAACAATTAAAACAGTTATTGGAAAATATCTCATACTTTTAATTGAAAGAACATTTTCCTCTTCTTCTGTTGGAATAAAAAACAATAAAAAAGCCAGACTAAAAAATATGAAAGCAGGATCCAAAAATGGAAATAATTGAGTATATATTGGCTCTAAAAAAGCTGCTGCTACTGCTATTATAAAAACTAAAGCCGAAAACAACTCTCCTTTACTTAAACTCCCCATTTTTTTCAATTCTTTTTTGTATATTTCTTTTGTTCCAGGTAATTTCATATCTTTTTTTTGCAAAATATGACTAATATAGAAGCCAATAAAAGGAATGAAAATCAAAGTAAAAGGCAGCATTCTAATTGTCCATTCATAAAAATATATTTTTCTGCCAACTGCCTCGGAAAGAAATTCATAAATCAATAAGTTTTGACCTCCACCAAGCGGTGTAGGCAGACTACCTATTGAGGCACCCCAGGCAATTGCTAACAAAATATTAGTTGCAGCTGGATTATTCCAGCGTTTAGAATTAGAATCATAACCAAGATATTTTAATAAAGTCACAGCAACAGGCACAAAAACAGCTGCAGTAACTGTATCTGCAATTATTGAACTTAAGGTCGCAGAAATCAAAAACCAGGCCCAAATCTGTTTTCTTGCACTATTGCCGATCAAAGATAATATTTTTAAAGATAATCTTCGAGCAAGGCCCCACCGCTGCCAGGCTGCTCCCATTGCACAGCTTCCTGCTATTAGAAATACAATTCGGTGGCTGAAAACATTTACTATTTCAGCAACTGGAGCAATAGGAATAAAGGTTGTCACAAAAATTGGAACTAAGGCTGTAATTACCGAGTTTAGCCGAGAAAGCCTCGCTTATGTCAATGGGCGGGGATGAATCGGCTAATTTATAGTTGAAAAAGCTTTATATTTGTTGAACGTTTGTTCTTTTAGTGGTATAATATATTTAGTATTAAAGTTTTTTAATTAGCTTAAAAAATCATTGATATTAATAATTAATGAAAAAGGTGTTTGCTATGCAATTAACATATGTGCTTGAATTATTAAAACCAACTAAAAGAAAAGAAAATATATTCTTGAATAATATTGCAGAAGTAGTTAAAAATCGTCAGGCTGTTGCTGCCAAACTTAAAGCAGGAGAAACTAAATTGAGTTCTGCTGACTTTAAAGAGCTTAACCTCCCCTCTGCTGTTAAAAACCAGAATATTAGGGAAGTTAAAGCTCTCTATAAATTATTTTTAAAATCTGGTTCTGAAAAAGATAATATAGACTTTAAGGATAACCAGCCCATCTGCTATAATAATCAAAATTATAATATTGATCACCATATAATCTCAATTCCTCTTTATACAACTAAATGTCAGAGATTTGCCTTCCCTGTTAAACAGACTGAAAGATTTGAAAAGCTGCAGCAGCATATCGATAGTGGCTGCAAATTGGGTAAAGCCAGTCTCTTCTACAAGAGAGGTAAATGGTATTTTGCTGTAACAATTAAAATTGCTGCTAAAAAAACTTCTAACTCTAATCTAATGGGAATTGACATAGGGCTTCGCCAATTAGCGGTTGCCAGTGTTAAAAATCCCCAAGGCAAAGAAATTAATCGCCAATTCCACAATGGTAAACAGGCAGGTTTTATCCGCAAAAAATATCGTATGTTAAGAAGAAAACTGGGTCAATCTAAAAAAGTTAAAGCTATTAAAAATATTAACGACAAAGAGCAGAGATGGATGACTGATTTAAACCATAAAATTAGTCGACAGCTTATTAATCTTGCTGTGCAGGAGCAAGTTGGGACTATAATTATGGAGAATCTAGAAAATATCCGAAATACTGCTAATAGTCTTAATAGAGCTGACAGAAACATCCATAGCTGGACTTTCTATCAACTTCAACATTTTGTTGAATATAAAGCTGAATTAGCTGGGATTAAGGTAGAATATATAAATCCTAAATATACCTCCCAGAGTTGTTCTAAATGCAACAAAATTAAAAAATCTAACCGCAAAACTAATCTATACTCTTGCGAGTGTGGT
>NZ_QBLR01000116.1:0-10364 GCF_003070835.1 Halanaerobium sp.
CTCGTGGGCTCGGAGATGTGTATAAGAGACAGAGTATAAATATACCAATTCATGTTTAGTAGATATCTAATAAATAATTTTAGAAAGGGGATAATCAATGAACAATGATTTAACAGCTGTTAAAGGTATAAAAATAGGACACGCTGACGATCAGGATTCGGGAACAGGCTGTACGGTGATTTTAGCCGATGGCAACTTTACAATTGGGGCAGAAGTTCGCGGAGGAGCACCAGGCAGTAGAGAAATAGCTTTAACAGACAGCAGAGCTGCGGTTGATCAGGCAAATGCCGTCTTTTTAAGTGGAGGCAGTGCCTACGGTCTTGATGCGGCTGGTGGAGTAATGAAGTATCTAAAAGAAAAAAATGTCGGTTTTCAAACCGGAGGAGGAGTTGTACCTATAGTACCTGCAGCAGTTATCTATGATTTAGAGTACAAAAGTAATAATTATCCAGATCAGAAAATGGCCTATCAGGCCTGCACCAGTGCCAGCAATTCTGCACAAACAGCTCATAGTATTGGGGCTGCAGCAGGAGCTACCTGTGGTAAGCTCATGGGAATGGATAAGGCAACCAAAACAGTGCTCGGCCATGCCGCTCATAAAAGTGGAGATTTAACTGTTTCTGCTCTAGCAGTTGTTAACGCTTTTGGTGATATCAAAAATCCGAACAGTGGTGAGATTATTGCCGGCGCTAAAAATGAAGCTGGTGATTTTATTAATACAGAAAAGACAATTATTAATCAGCCAGAAATAAACCTCGGCTTTTTAAGAGAAAACACAACTCTAGTTGTAATAGCCACTAATGCTCTATTAGATAAATCAGAAGCCAATCGTGTTTCCATGATGGCTCACAGCGGCTTAAGCAGAACAATTTATCCTGTCCATACTCTTTTAGATGGTGACAGTATTTTCACGCTGGCCTCAAATAAAATTAAAGCTGATATTAATCAGGTAGGTATCCTTGCTGCTGAAGTTGTAAAAAGAGCAGTTATAAATTCTGCTGGTTAAGACTTAATATCTTCGATTTAATTTAAACTACGAAATCGATTTTTAAATAATTTGAAAAACTTCTCTAAATTTAATATACTATAAAATGCGGCTTAATAATCCGCCTACTTTATTTGCTTAAAGTATTAAATTATATAAAAATTTAGAGGAGGAAAATATGCTAAGTAATAATAAAGATTTAAGTTTAACAGATCGATTTTTAAATCGAATAGAAAGAACAGGAAATAAACTACCACACCCCGTTATTCTATTTTTCATTTTATCAGCATTTGTACTTGTGCTGTCCTGGTTTGTCAGTTTATTTGAAGTAGCTGTAACCCATCCTGGTACAGGAGAAACTATTAGAGCTGTCAACTTGCTCTCGAAAAATGGGATACGACGAATCTTTACTGAAGCGGTAAGCAACTTTACTGGTTTTGCTCCCCTGGGAGTGGTACTGGTAGCTATGTTAGGTGTTGGGATTGCAGAAAAATCAGGTTTGATTGCTGCAGTACTTAAAAAAACAGTTTTAAGTGCACCTGATAAGTATATTACTGCGGTTGTAATCTTTGCTGGAATTATGTCTAATATTGCTTCAGATGCTGGCTATGTAGTTTTAGTTCCTTTAGGAGCAGTAATTTTTGCAGCTAAAGGAAGACATCCACTCGTTGGACTGGCAGCTGCTTTTGCCGGGGTATCTGGAGGTTTTAGTGCAAATCTACTAATCTCTACTCTGGACCCATTACTGGCCGGGCTGTCCCAGGAAGCTGCCCAGCTAATCGATTCCGGTTATACAATTCCGCCAACAGTCAATTATTATTTCATGGTTGCTTCAACTTTTATAGTCACAGTCATTGGTACCTGGGTAACTGAAAATATTGTTGCTCCCCGGTTTGGTGAATATACAGGAGATCATGAAGAAGAATTAGAGGAAATTACTGCAAAAGAAAATGCAGGAATCAAATCAGCCTTAGTCTGGCTAGGAGTGACACTTGTAATCATCTTACTTATGACAGTACCGCAGAATGGAATTTTACGCAGTGATGAAGGTAATTTAATAATGGGCTCAACTCCTTTTGTTGGGGGAATGGTACCCTTAATTGCGATTTTCTTTTTCGTGCCTGGTCTTGCTTATGGTAGAAAAACTGGCTCAATCAAAAATAGTGATGACATTGCTAAATTCTTAGATGAGACAATGGCAGGTATGGGAGGATATATAACTCTTGCCTTTGCAGCCGGTCAGTTTGTAGCTTATTTCAACTGGTCTAAACTGGGAACTATCCTCGCTATTGGTGGTGCAGATTTTCTGCAGGCAATCAACTTTACCGGGCTGCCGCTGATAATACTATTTATTGTAGTAGCAGGCTTTATCAATCTCTTTATCGGTAGTGCGTCGGCAAAGTGGGCAATTATGGCTCCAGTTTTTGTGCCAATGTTAATGCAGCTTGGTTATTCTCCAGAATTTGCTCAGATGGCCTATCGAATCGGTGATTCAACAACTAATATAATTACACCACTGATGCCCTATTTTGCGATCATCATAGCTTTTGCTAAAAAATATGATGAAGATATTGGAATTGGAACTTTAATATCTACAATGGTTCCTTATTCAATTGCTTTTATGATAGGGTGGACTATTTTACTGATTATTTGGTTTGTCTTTAATTTACCAATTGGTCCAGGTGGAGTATTATTTTACTAAAATAAAAATTATAATATCTAGTTACAGAAAAACGGCCTGTAGAAAATACAGGCCGTTTTTTATTTAGTAATTAATATTTAGTTTTTGATACTCCATACTTTAAAAATCAATAATATATTTAATACTTAACTCTTTTACCGGTAACAATAAAGATAGTCTCCTCACCAATATTAGTGGCATGATCTCCCACACGCTCCAGTGCCTTAGCTAAATTGATGTGTTGAACTATCTGCTTAATTTCAGTCTTATCATCTTTTTTGCTGATCATTTTTATTGCTTTATGGTAAATATCATCATAAAGATTATCTGCTTTTTCGTCCATTCTACAGGCTGCTTCTGCCAGATCAGAATTCCTGGTTGAAAATGACTCTAAAACTACATCCAGCATATCAGTTACAATATCAGCAAGTTCCGGAATCATAACCAGTGGTTTCATAATTCCATCATGCTTTAATTCCAGTAAAATATCAGCTATATTAGTTGCCTGATCTCCAATTCTCTCTAAGTCATTGGCAATTTTAATCATTGCAATACTAAACCAGGTATCAGCTGCCAGTGGTTGATCAAGAGTTAATAAGCGCGAAACTTCTTCCTCAATTGTAATTAAATAGTTATCCAGGACATCATCTCTTTCAATTATTTCGTGAGCTTTTTCAACATTAAGGTCTTCCATTGCTTTAATAACATTCTGCAGCATTTCCTCTGCAACTTCACTCATATCACTGAGATCACTAAGAAGCTGTTCACGCTTTTTTTCATACACCTGTTCCATTGGACTCACTCTCCTCTTTTAAATTTAATAAAGTTAAGTTTATCTTTTTTTTTAATTAAGTCATATTAAAATATTCTTGACAGAATGATAAAATCCTGCCTTTTTTTAAATTTAATTTAAGCAAAAATTTCTCTAGCAGTTTTTTCAAAATGTTTTACAGCATAACGAATATCTTCTAAACTTAAATCCAGATGAGTTACAGCACGCAATTTACCCTCAAGTCTGCTGACTCTGATTCCCTTTTTAAGCAGCTCATCAGCATAAAGATCTGCTTTACCATCAGCCACAGAAAAGAGGACAATATTTGTTTCAACTGTAGTAGGATCAATTTCCAGCCCTTTCTGATCAGCAATAGTCTCTGCCAGCATTTTAGCATGCTTATGGTCTTCTTTTAAACGGGTTACATTATGTTCTAAGGCAAAAATTCCACCAGCAGCAATAATACCTGCCTGCCTCATTGCTCCACCCAGTCTCTGCTTCCAGAAACGAGCCTCTTCAATAAATTCTGCTGAACCAGCAAGCACCGAGCCTACTGGAGCTCCCAAGCCTTTACTGAGGTCAATCCAGATCGAATCAAAATACTGACCATATTCAGCTGGATCAACTTCTGCTTCGACTGCAGCGTTTAACATTCGTGCTCCATCCATATGCATCTTTAAGTCATTTTCGAGAGCGATTTCTGCAATTTCTTTGATTCTTGCTAAAGGCCAGATGCGTCCCCCACCCAGATTGGTTGTCTGCTCAATAGAAATCACCTTTGTTTGCGGACTGTGATAATCCTTTTCTCTAATTGCTTCCTTAACCTGTTCGGCAGTAAAAATCCCGCCTGTTCCAGCAAGTGGTTTAATGGAAGCACCTGAAATCACAGCCAGTGCAGCACTTTCATAATGAATCGGATGAGCAGTCTGATCCATAATTATTTCATCTCCCTGACTGGTATGAACAGCAAAAGAAATTTGATTTGCCATTAGACCAGAAGGTAAATATACAGCATCATCCTTACCCAGCATTTCAGCGGTCATCCGGCAGAGACGATTAACACTCGGATCTTCACCTAACTGCTCATCCCCTACCTCTGCTTCAGCCATAAATCTCCGCATATCCTGAGATGGTCTGGTACCTGTGTCACTAAATAAATCAACTTTTATATCCATTTCAAATCCCCCAATTTAAATTCTTTAAAAATAATTTTAAAATATCAATGATAATCCTAAATAGAAAATTAAACCCCCACTGACAGTATAAAAAATGTTTTTTGTCTTATAGGCCAAAAATAAAGTTGGAAAAAAAGCAATTAGAGCTGTATTTTCCAGGCTCAAATAAAGACTGCCCTCTTTTAAAAGTATCGAAGGCGCCAGTAAAGCAGCAAGTACAGCAGCTGGAATAAAGCTCAACCAGAGAACTACTTTCTCAGGCAGCTCCCTATTACCAAGTAGTGAGAGCGGCAGTACTCTCGGAATAAAAGTCACAACTACCATTCCAGCTATCATAATTATAAAATTAATCATTTCCACTGATATACACCCCTAAAAACGCTGCCAGTACAGTAGCTAAAATGATATTCCAGCTTCCCTCAACTGTCAAAGCAAAAAACAGTGATAGAAGACCGGAAAAAACTGCAACAATTATTTCACTCCTGGAGCTGATCTGCATTACAAGCAGAACTATAAACATTGCCGGCAGGACAAAATCCAGCGCCCCACCACTGCCAAAATTAATAAATTCAGTCAAAAAAGCTCCAGCAGCCGAACTAAAAACCCAACCTAAATAGGCAGTAAAACCAAGCCCCAAAAAATATCTCTGCTTTTTCTTTTTACTCTCCAGCTTACTCATTGCCACTGCAAAAGACTCATCAGTTACTAGAAATCCCAAAAAAGGATAATAATACAGCGGCAAATTCCTCAGATGAAGGCTTAAAGAAGCAGATAATAAAAGGTGGCGTAAGTTAACCAGAAAAGTCATGGCAATTATTGCTGCCACCGCTGCACCAGCAGCGATCATTTCAATTGCAACCAGCTGAGCTGAGCCTGCAAAAACAAAAACTGACATCGCTGTAGTCTGTAGTGGGGTTAGCCCCTTATTAACAGCCAGCATTCCGTAAGCAATTCCAATCGGAAGATAACCTAAAATTATTGGCACTGCATCTTTTACACCGGCTTTCAAACTTGAATCATTCAATTTTGCTGCCATTTTCTTTTTATAACTTATACTCTCTTCTTGCTGTGACATGAATCTAATCGACTCCCCTAAAATTCGATAATTAATTTTAATACTGTTACTACAAACTATAGCTTTTCATTAATCAAGCTGGCGTGGATCAAGAGCATCTCTTAAAGCATCTCCAAGCAAATTAAAACTTAAAACTGTAATAATTATTGCCAGACCGGGAAAAATTGACATCCAGGGTGCCTGAATCAAATATTCCTGGCCCCTGTTTAACATTGTCCCCCAGGCTGCTGTAGGGGGTTGAATTCCCAGACCTAAAAAGCTTAAACCTGCAACAACTAAAATTGAAATACCGATTCTCAGTGTAGCTAAAACTATCAGCGAAGAAATAGAGTTGGGTAAAATATGATTATATAGAATTCTTAAATCACTTGCCCCCAGAGCTTTAGCTGCTGATACATATTCTTTTTCTTTAATCTGTAATACAATTGAGCGGGTCAGCCTGGAAAAATTTATTAAACCTGTTATTCCAACGGCTATAATAATATTAAAAACTCCTGTTCCCAGCGCAGAAATTATGGCCAGAGCAAGCAGAATAAAGGGAATAGAATTCCAAATCTCTATTAGCCGCATAATAACCATATCAGCTTTACCCCCATAATAACCGGCCAGCAAGCCCAGGCTAACACCAAGACTGGCATTAACTAAAACAGCTGCAAAACCCACTCCCAGAGCTATCCGAGCGCCGTAAAGAACTCTAGAAAACATATCTCTTCCAAAATCATCTGTGCCAAACCAGTGCTCTAAAGAAGGAGCTGAATAGGTCATATTACTGTAATCAATTTCAGTCGGAGAGTAAGGAGCAATAAAAGGCGCCATAAAAGCTGAGTAAAAGATTAAAGCCAGAATTATGACTGCAATCTTACCACCATAACCCTTATTAAATTCTTTGAACATTTTTGCATAAAGGGCGTTTTCCTTGAATTTGAGGAAAAAGCTCTTTTTTAACAACAGAAGTAAAAGTAAAATTATTATAAACACCGAAAAAACAGTAGCAAATTTATATTCCAGTTTACTCCAAATTTTACCCTCAATAATCCAGTTTTGATAACTTATATATATTTGAATTAATAATAGTATAAATAAAATTATTTTCTTTTTCAAATTTCAACACCTCATTCTACTGCTATTTATAGCTAATCTGGGGATTAATAAAAACATAAATGATATCTACCAGCAGATTAACTAAAACAAAGAGGATCGATAAAATTAAGATTGAACCAAAAACCAGAGGTTGATCTCTGGCCTCAACTGCACTAACAGCCAGCCTGCCAACCCCAGGCCAGGCAAAAACTGATTCAATTAAAATTGCTCCCCCAAACATCATAGCCAGCTGATTTCCTATATTAGTTATAATTGGAATCAAAGCATTCCGAAAAGCATGTTTTAAAATAATAATTTTTTCCGCCACTCCTTTAGAACGAGCTGTTACCAGATAATCTTCTTTCATTATATCAAGCATTGAAGATCTCGTTATTCTACTGGTTGAAGCAATCATAACTGTGCTCAAAGCGAAAGCTGGTAAAATTAAATGCCTCAAACCGCTGAGAGTCCAGATGCGTCCACCATAACCCGAAGAAGGCAGAAAAGGTAAATAGACTGAAAATATATAGATAAAAATAATTCCTGTAAAAAAAGCCGGCACCGAAATACCAATAGTAGCAATAAACATACTGACCAAATCAAATAGCGAATTCTTTTTAACTGCAGCAATAACTCCTGTGGGGATTGCTACCAGAACGGCAATGATCATTGAAAGTAGGCCTAATTCAATTGTAGCTGTTAGCCGGCGGCTGATAATATTTATTACTTCATCTCCATAATAGATAGAATCGAGTTCTCCTGTCAGGAAATTTCTCAGCATTAAAAAGTATCTAACATGAAATGGCTCATTAAAACCAAATTTTTCATTTAAAGCTTCCACTGCCTCTGGAGTTGCATTTGTACCCAGCATCATTGCGGCTGGATTTCCAGGAACCAGCTGCATAATTCCAAATAAAATTAAAGAAACACCAATCACAACCGGTATCAGCCAGAGCAGTCTTTTAATTATATAAGCAAACAAATTGTTCACCTCTTTCTAAAAAGACTATGCAGATAGACTTAACTATCTGCATAGTAATTTAAATGATTTATCTTTTTATTTATAAAGCTATTTATTCTGATTTGATTTTTTTAATCTCCTCAACTACTCCTTATAAACATTGGATGTTGGAGTAACCAGAGGAATTAAAAGTGAGTTTCCAGGTTCCAGTTCTCTAACATTGTCCTGCATTACATAGATCTGAGTAGAGTGAGCAAGTGGGTGGAAAACAAGGTCCTCAACTAATACTTTTCTCAGAACTTTGTTGTACAGCTCTTCTCTTTCAGCCTGATCAGAAATTGCTCTTGCTTCTTCTAACCACTGATCTACCTCTTCATCTGAATAAAAAGCTCTGTTTAAAGCTCCACCTTCCTCAGGAGATTTAAAGAATCTGTATAACCAGTAATCAGGGTCTGGATCAGAAACAAATCTTAAGAAGAACATGCCAATTTCTCCACGTCCCAGCATATCCCACATTGTACCAAATTCCATTGCCTGTACTTCTGCATCAAGTCCTGCCTGATTTAAAGCAGTTACCATTGCTTCTGCAGTTTTAACCTGATTTGGTCTACTGTTTGAAACATAGACCTGGGCTACATAATCTTCAGCAATCACACCATCAGCCTTCAATTCCTCAAATTTCTGCGCTGCTGCTTCCGGATCAAAGCCAACGGCATTTTCCTTTAAAAATTCTCTCTCTTCCGGCCAGAGTGTAGGGGGTAACATTGAGTATGCTCTTTCACCTAAAATACCGAAAACCTGAGGTATTATCTGATCAAAAGGAACAGCCTGAATTACAGCTTCCCTGAACTTACGCTCATGGGTAGGCTCCATCTCAAAATTAAAGCCTAAGAAATTAATTCCAGCACCTGCAGCAGATTTAACCTGATAGTCAGGATTATCAGTAAATGATTCCAGCTGTCCTACATCAAGATTAACACCGAAGTCAATTCCACCACTGCGGAGTTCCATTGCCTGAGTTGCAGATTCAGGAATTGATCTGATAACTAATTCTTTAATGTTTGGAACCTTATTCCAGTGGTCTTCAAAAGCTGATAAAACTATCTGGTTACCGGCATCCCATTCTTCCATTTTGAAAGGACCGGCACCTATTGGACTGCGTCCAAGCTCTTCGTCGCCAACCTCTTCAGCATAATCTTTTGGAACTATACCAAAGGTCATAGCTAGAATAAATGGTGCATACGGTTCACTTAAAGTAAATTTAATTGTATAATCATCCAGCACTTCAATACTTTCGACAGATTCAATTTTAGCTCTTAAACCTGAGCCATAATCTGGATTTAAAATACGCTGATAGCTGTATTCCACATCTTCAGCAGTCAGTTCCTGACCGTTGTGGAACATTACGCCTTCTCTTAAATTAAAAGTGTATTCCAGACCATCTTCTGATATTGTCCAATCTTCTGCAATACCCGGCACAATTTTATTTGCCTCGCCATATTCTACCAGTCCATCAAATAATAAAGAAGCAACTCTTTCGTTAACAGAAATAGTTGTTTCACCGGGGTCAAGATTACTTACCTCATCCTCAATCCCCATCACAAATCTTTCAGTTTCTTGAGCCTGAACGGCAGAAAAGACTGAAACCATAAATAAAACAACCATTAATAAAACCAAAAACTTATTTTTCATTATACTTCCTCCTTAAAATACTCTCTTAATTATTTACTTATTATTATTTTCTAGTCTGATTCACAAAATCAACAAAATCTTTAAATAGTTTTAATTGAATGGGATCTTTAGCAGCCATCATCTCCGGATGCCACTGAACTCCAACTAAATATGGATAATTGGGATCTTCAATTCCTTCTACAAATCCATCAGGAGCAACAGCTGAAACCTTTAAACCTTCACCAACCTCATCCACTGCCTGATGATGATAGGAATTTACAGCTACCTCATCGCCAGCAAAAACCCTGGCCAACCTTGTATTTTCCTTGATTTCCAGCTTATGAGTTTTATAATATTTAGGAACCATTAAAGCCATATGAGGTATTTTACTTTCATCATTATTACCGCAGACATCAACCTTTAAAGTACCTCCATAGAGAATATTTAATAGTTGAAAGCCCCGACAGATACCAAGAATTGGTTTTTTCATTTCCATTGCCATCTGTAAAATTTTAAGCTCCCAGCGATCTCTCTCAGGTGAAATATTTCCCAGATACTTCTGCGGATAGGAATTATAAAGTGCAGGGTCAATGTCACTTCCCCCTGGCAGAACTACCCCATCAACTTCATCAAGGAATTCTCTAATATACTGCTCGTCTTCGCTCCTTGATTCAATATAGGGCATAATCATAGGTAAAGCACCCGCCATACTTAAGGCTTCAGAATAATCCTGAGTTACAAGAGAAAATTCTACTCCCTCGAGCTTATACTGCTCCCCCATTTTTTCTGTTGGAATTTTAAATGATGTAATCAAAATTTTTGGATACATTTTTTTCCTCCATCTAAATCAATATTTTCTTTAATATGAGCTTTTTGCTTTGTACAATTTTTTCTTAAAAAAGAATAAAAAATTTGCAGTAAATATCTCCAATAATAATTAAAACTCTTCATTTCAGACACATAA